>JAGHUU010000104.1 GCA_018064695.1 Candidatus Blautia equi
CGCTCATCTTGTGATCGTGACCAATGATACCTTCTCGGAGGCTGCCGTGTATGAAGGAGAGACTGAGCCATACCAGCGCTATCTTGGCGCTATCAATGCGCAGATGGCAGAACTCGCCGATACGGTGGTAGAAGTAGTATACGGCATTCCGGTATATCATAAAAAGGCGGTGGAGCGGTGATGAAAGTGCTTTGGAATAATTTTAAGATCGCATTCTCCATGTTTTCCAAGATCCACATGCCCATGGCGGACTGGAATAAAGAGAATATGAAATATATGCTCTGTTTCTTCCCATTTGTAGGAACAGTGATCGGCCTCTTAACACTTGGGGCTGAGTACCTTGCAATTAAACTTGGCTACGGCACCTCCTTTACGGCCATGGTGCTGGTTTTACTGCCTGTACTGGTTACAGGGGGAATCCATGTGGACGGCCTTCTGGATACCTCTGATGCCATGAGCTCCTGGCAGGAGAGAGAACGCCGCCTGGAGATCCTTAAGGATTCCCACACCGGCGCTTTTGCCATTATCAATGCCTGCATTTATTTTCTGGCATGGTTCGGCGCGGCCAGTGAAATCGCATTCAATACAAAAGCCATCGCCATCCTGGCTATGGGCTATATGGTTTCCCGTTCCTTATCAGGAATCGGCGTGGTATGCTTTCCTAAGGCTACCGAAAAGGGAACGGTACATGAATTCTCCAGCAAAGCGGAGAATAAGACGGTCAGAAACGTGCTGATCGTATATCTTATTCTGCTCTGTGCTGCTATGATCCTCATACAACCGCTATACGGCGCAGCCGCTTTTGCAGGCGCATTACTGGTCTTTTTCTGGTATTACCGTATGGCTATGAAATATTTCGGCGGAACCACCGGAGACCTCTCCGGATGCTTTTTATGTGTCTGTGAAGTGGGAATAGCCCTCATCCTGGCACTGGTTTCCCGTATTCCCATGATTGGTTAAGAAGGAGAATAATAAGAATGGAAATGATAATTGGCGGTGCTTTTCAGGGGAAAGGGGCTCTGGCGCGAAAGTTGTATCCGGAGATTACTTTTCTTGAAGGGGACCGGGTGAGTGAAGAAGAACTGCTTCAGGCGCAGGGGATCTGTGGGTTTCATGCGTTTATCCGTAAGGAGATGAAGGCGGGGAAAGATGTTTCTTTGCTTGCGGAGCGTATTATTGAGAAGAATCCGGGGATCATACTGATCTCAGATGAGATCGGATATGGTGTTGTTCCTATCGATGCTTTTGACCGTGCTTACCGTGAGGCTGTGGGAAGAGTGTGTACAAAGCTGGCAGCTTTTTCCAGCAAAGTGACAAGAGTAGCGCTGGGAATCGGAACGGTCATCAAGGATGAGGTGAAATAAGATGCTGAAGGTATTACTGGTTCGTCATGGCATGACACCCGGAAATAAGCTGTCCAGATATATTGGAAGAACAGATGAACCGCTCTTAGAGGAGGGCATTGCGCTTCTTGAGGAGAAAAAAGAGAAGATCAGAGAGGTCATGATTCCGGATCGGCTTTTTGTGAGTCCCATGAAAAGATGCCGGCAGACGGCAGAGATCTTTTTCGGGGACATGCAGCAGCAGATCATCGACGACCTGCGGGAATTTGATTTCGGTATTTTTGAGAATAAAAACTATAAAGAGCTCTCCGGTTCCGGGGAATACCAGTCCTGGGTTGACAGCTTCTGTGAAGCACCCGTTCCGGGAGGCGAAAGTATGGCAATCTTCAAAAGCCGCTGCTGTGCAGGTCTGGATCAGATCATCGCATCTCTTAATGAAGCGGAATATACAGATGGAAAAATAGCCGTTGTGGTGCATGGCGGAACCATCATGAGCCTTATGGACCTTTATTCCGAGGAAAAGAAGAGCTATTACGACTGGAGTGTAAAGAACGGGGAGGGCTACCTGGTGGAGCTGGATCCGGTTCTCTGGAAACAGGGGAAAAAGATATTTGTACACGGCATAAAAGTGTGATAAAATATACTGGAGTGTATATTGTTGAGATATCAGAAGAGGAGTTAAATATTATGACAGCATTTCGTGCATTTTGTGCGGTGCGTCCTACTAAGGAGAAAGCTGAGAGCATTGCTGCCCTCCCATACGACGTAGTGGATCGCGCAGAGGCAAGAGTAATCGGAGAGAAGAATCCTGATTCTTTTCTTCATGTAGACCGTGCAGAGATGGATCTTGACCCATCCATCGATCTGTATGATCCTGCCGTTTATCAGCAGGCCAGACTGAACCTGGACAACCTTCAGAAGAACGGTTCCATGATCCAGGATCAGAAACCAAACTATTACATTTACGAGCTTACCAGAAAGGGCAAGACCCAGACCGGTATCGTTGGCTGCTGTTCCATTGATGATTACATGAACGACATCATCAAAAAACATGAGCTCACCAGAGCCGACAAGGAGCAGGACCGTATCAATCACGTAGACGTCTGCGATGCCAACACAGGTCCAATCTATCTGGCAGCCAAATACCCACAGGAGCTGAAAGACCTCCTGGCAGACTGGAAAGCAGCGCACCCTGCAGAGTATGATTTCACCGCAGAGGATGACATCATCCACCGCGTATGGGTCATTGACGGAGAAGCTGAGATCGCTAAGATCGCAGAGACCTTTGGAAATGAGATCCCATGTGTATATATCGCCGACGGACATCACCGCGCAGCATCTGCTGTAAAGGTAGGTCTTAAGAGAAGAGAGGAGCATCCGGGCTACACAGGGGAGGAGGAGTTCAACTTCTTCTTATCCGTTGTTTTCCCATACGATGAGCTCACCATTCTTGCATACAACCGTGTGGTGAAGGATCTGAACGGCCTTGACGGAAAAGCCTTTGTAGGCGCTCTGAAATTCAATTATGAGATGATGGCTATGCCCGGTTTTCCATGCCTCCCTGTAGAAAAACACTGCATGGGCATGTATCTGGAGGGTGACTGGTATCACCTGAGAGCATACGAGGATGTCTATGCAAAACAGGATGTGGTAGGTCAGCTGGATGTATCCATTCTTCAGAATAAAGTCCTCTCTCCGGTACTTGGCATCGAAGATCCAAGAACCAGCCAGAGAATCAAATTTGTGGGCGGCAGTCATCCGCTTAAGGAACTTGCACAGATGGCTGAGGAGACCGGCGGCGTGGCATTTGCCATGTACCCAACCTCCATGGACGACCTTATGCAGATCGCCGATGAGTCCAAGCTGATGCCTCCAAAATCCACCTGGTTCGAGCCAAAACTCCGAAGCGGACTGTTTATTCATAAGTTATCATAAAGGAGACACAGGGCTGTGAGTGGAGAAGAACGAAGAAAGGAAATCATCCGCCTGCTTACAGGTAATGTGAAACCGTTATCCGGAAGCAGACTGGCGGAGCTTTTACAGGTCAGTCGTCAGGTGGTAGTGCAGGATATGGCACTGCTCCGGGCAGAAGGATGCGAGATCTTTTCTACAAACCGGGGATATCTGATCCGTAAGGCGGAAAAAACAGAGAAAATCTTTTTTGTACATCACGATGACAGCCGTATCCAGGAGGAGCTGAACATCATCGTGGATATGGGTGGAGAGATCATAGATGTCTTTGTTCAGCATGAGGTCTATGGTGAACTGAGAGGCGAGCTTTCCATCGACTCCAGAAAAAAAGTGAAGGAATTTATGCAGGAGATCAACTCCGGCAGGTCCAGTACCTTAAATACCATCACTTCGGGATATCATTACCACACGGTAAGCGCAGAATCCCAGGACATTCTGGAGGCCATTGAAAAAGAACTTTATAAACGCGGTTTCCTGGTGGAAACTGAAGAATAACTATAAAAGGAGAATAAAACTATGGGATTAATTAAAGCAGCATTAAGCGCAGGCGGATCTTTACTGGCAGACCAGTGGAAAGAGTATTTCTACTGCGATTCCCTTCCAACAGATGTCCTGATCCGCAAAGGATCCAAAAAGACATCCAAAGGATCCAACAACCACGGCTCCGATAACGTGATCTCCAACGGCTCCATCATCGCTGTCAATGACGGTCAGTGTATGATTATCGTAGAGCAGGGCAAGATCGTAGATATCTGTGCTGAGCCAGGTGAGTACAAATACGATACCACCATGGCACCATCCATCTTCACCGGAAGCCTTGGCGCAAACATCAAAGCTTCCTTCGCTGAGTTTGGAAAACGTTTCACCTTTGGCGGAGAGGTAGCTACCGATCAGAGAATTTACTTCGTAAATACCAAAGAGCTTACCGGAAACAAATACGGCACTCCTAACGCAGTTCCTTTCCGTGTAGTTGACAACAACATCGGTCTTGATGTAGATATCGCTATCCGCTGCTTCGGTGAGTACAGCTATCGCATCTCCAACCCAATTCTTTTCTATACTAACGTATGCGGAAACGTAAAGGGTGACTTCTTCAGAGAGCAGATCGACGGACAGCTGAAATCCGAGCTTATGACCGCTCTTCAGCCGGCATTCGCTAAGATCTCCGATATGGGTATCCGTTACAGCTCCCTTCCAGGACATGCAGAGGAGCTTGCTACAGCATTAAATGATGTTCTTTCCGAGAAATGGGGCAACCTTCGCGGTATCGAGATCGTATCCCTCGGCGTATCCAGCGTAAAAGCTTCCGAGGAAGACGAGCAGATGATCAAAGAGCTTCAGAAGAATGCAGCATTCCGCAATCCTAACATGGCAGCAGCTCAGCTTGTAGGCGCTCAGGCAGCAGCTATGCAGGCAGCAGCAAGCAACCAGAATGCAGGCCCGGCTATGGCATTTGCAGGCCTTAACATGGCACAGGGCGCAGGCGGATTCAACGCTAACCAGCTCTTCAACATGGGCGCACAGCAGCAGGCAGCTCCTGCAGCAGCACCGGCAGATGGCTGGAAATGCTCCTGCGGTGCTACCAACACCGGAAAATTCTGTGCAGAGTGCGGATCTCCTAAGCCAGCACCGGCAGGCGTTTGGAAATGCTCCTGCGGCGCAGAGAACACCGGCAAGTTCTGTTCCGAGTGCGGCTCTCCAAAACCTGTAGAGAACGAAACATGGGTATGCGAGTGCGGAACCGAGAACACCGGAAAATTCTGTTCTGAGTGCGGCAAGACCAGACCAATGTAATTATTTTTCGTAAGAGTTATGAATGAATAGAAAGCCTGCCCGCGGAGTGAAATCTGCGGGGCAGGCTTTCTGCGTGATGTTTGCGTGAAGAAATACTTGCATATTCGGCATGAGATAAGGTATAATGTCCTTTATACAGGTCGTATGTCGGGAGAACATATGACTGGTGGAATAAGGAGGAAAAATTGCAATGAAAAAATTCGTGATGGCTGTACTTCTCATGAGCATCGTGCTTGGAGCAACAGCTTGTGGCTATCAGATTACAGAAGATTCTACCGTAAAGGTCGTTCGCGCGACACCGACACCTGTGCCGACACCGAGCCCAATTCCAACCCCTACCCCGGAACCACAGCCGGAACCAGAGGTAACTGTTGAGTACGTACAGACCGCCCTTGGCGTAAACATTGAGAAGAAAGATGCTACTTATACCACCACCAGTGATGTAAACCTTCGTAAGGACTGCAGCACTGAGGTAGAATACTGGTGTGGCGTTCCTAACGGATCCACCGTAACCAGCACCGGTATCAGCGAGGATGGCGAGTGGCTTGAGCTGAAATACGTTCTGATCGACGGTCAGGAAGTAACAGGCTACATCAAAGCTGAGTACGCTCAGGTTGTTGAGTAAGATCTGAATGAATAACAAATAAGAAAACCTCCCGGGATTTATCCCGGGAGGTTTTTGCGTACGTAGTTATTTAAGATTCTGAATTATTCAGGATAGATCAGGCGGTCAGGCTTGATATCGTAGAGTACCTCATCCAGATATTTTTTTGCCAGGTATTTTGCCATGCCAAGGTTCATATCCAGATAGTTGCCGCAGTCTTTTGCGCTGGCACCGGGAACCTCTCCCTCAAAATCGCGGATGAATTCAAAGGTGGCGATCATGAGCGGAACGATGTCCTTGGATTCATAGTCGCCTGCAAGGATCAGATAGTTGCCGGTACGGCAGCCCATTGGACCCCAGTAGATAACTTTGGAGCTGTAGTCCGGGTCGTTTCTAAGATAGGTGGCAGCCAGATGCTCGATGGTGTGAAGCTCTGCGGTGTTCATGACAGGCTCCTCGTTTGGGGAGGTCATGCGGATATCAAAGGTTGTGAGTACGTGCTCGCCCACCTGATCCTTGCGGGATACGTATACGCCGGGCTGCAGCTTCAGATGGTCTATAGTAAAGCTTGCGATCTTTTCCATGGTTTTTCCTCTTTTCTTTTAGTCTGTACCGGTCTTGCCGGACCATTTATCATCTTAGCAGACTTCTCCTGTGGTTGCAAGTTCTGTTCGTGTGTGATACATTGTAGTAGTTATTGTGAAACAGTTTATAATTCTTGTGAAGGAGATCAATATTATGAAGAAAAGACTTTTATATATGCTGCTTGCAGTTGTGACTGCTGTGACGGTTCTTTCCGGATGCGATGGTATTGGAGGAACTGCTAAGACTACTTC
>JAGHUU010000117.1 GCA_018064695.1 Candidatus Blautia equi
AAGAATGTCCATCTTATTGATGAATGCCATACGTGGTACGTTATATGTGTCAGCCTGACGCCATACGTTCTCAGACTGTGGCTCAACACCACCCTTTGCACAGAAGACGCCGACAGCGCCGTCAAGTACACGCAGAGAACGCTCAACCTCTACAGTGAAGTCTACGTGTCCTGGGGTATCGATGATGTTGATACGATGCTCCAGAGCACCTGCTTTTGGTTTGCAGTTTTCTTCAAGTGTCCAGTGACATGTTGTAGCAGCTGAAGTGATTGTGATACCACGCTCCTGCTCCTGCTCCATCCAGTCCATGGTAGCGGTACCTTCATGGGTATCACCAATCTTGTAGTTGACACCAGTATAGTAAAGAATACGTTCTGTCAGAGTTGTTTTACCAGCATCGATATGAGCCATAATACCAATATTTCTGGTTCGCTCGAGTGGATACTCTCTTCCTTCTTTAGCCAATGTCTTTTCCTCCTTGATGATTAGAAGCGATAGTGAGCAAATGCTTTATTTGCCTCAGCCATCTTATGCATGTCTTCTTTTCTCTTAACGGATGCACCAGTGTTGTTGATTGCATCCAGAATCTCGTTCGCAAGTCTTTCTTCCATGGTCTTCTCGCCTCTCTTGCGGGAGAACATGGTTAACCAGCGAAGTCCTAATGCCTGACGTCTGTCAGCTCTTACCTCGATCGGAACCTGGTAAGTAGCACCACCGATACGTCTAGCTTTTACTTCAAGAAGTGGCATGATGTTGTTCATAGCCTCTTCGAATGCTTCAAGAGCTGGTTTTCCAGATTTCTCTTCTACTCTGGCAAATGCGCCGTATACAATTTTCTGAGCTACACCTTTCTTACCATCTAACATAATGTTATTGACAAGTTTGGTAACCACTTTGCTATTGTACATTGGGTCTGCCAGAACTTCTCTTTTCTGAGTATGTCCTTTACGTGGCACGTTGCTTCCCTCCTTAATCAATAATGATTCTATCATCGGTACTCACGCAGTAAACTACATGTTCGCACTGGTAATGGTCCTATATTTAACCCGCAACCGACAGGGTATATGGAATACCGTACAAAATATCTATAGTCTCCGTCATTTCAATTTCCAATGATACTTTACTTAAAGTCTTCTTTCTTTCTGAAAGAAGTATCAGTTTTTGAAAAACCGAATTATTTTTTAACTTTAGGTCTCTTAGCTCCGTATTTGGAACGAGCCTGTTTTCTGTTAGCGACACCTGCAGTATCAAGAGTACCACGGATGATGTGGTATCTGGTACCTGGTAAGTCTTTTACTCTTCCTCCACGGATAAGTACAACGCTATGCTCCTGAAGGTTGTGTCCCTCACCTGGGATGTAGCTTGTTACTTCGATACCGTTGGAAAGACGAACTCTGGCGATTTTTCTAAGAGCGGAGTTAGGCTTCTTAGGGGTTGCAGTTTTAACTGCGGTACAAACGCCACGTTTCTGTGGAGCAGACTGTGCTACTGCTTTCTTTCTCAGAGAGTTAAATGTTTTCTGAAGAGCTGGTGCAGTGGATTTTTTCTCAGCGGTCTGACGTCCTTTTCTTACTAACTGGTTAAATGTTGGCATTCCATTTCACCTCCCGATTTATTCTCCATGATTTCATGGGGTTGCGCGGTTGCTATTGTCAAATTTTGGCGTACAAAAAGAAGCGTTTTCTTTCGCACGCCCGATTATTATATCCTCTTATAAACCCTCTGTCAAGCAATTAACAACAGATTTTTTAACAAAAATTTAATTATTTCTAGCATTTTATTCATCCCGATTTCTTCCTGATGCATTGCTTTTTCGCAGTTCCTTCCATATAATAGAATCTATATTATATAGGAAGAAACTCTTTCAGATCACGGAGGTCTTTATGAAACAAAAATCAAAAAAACGCTTTCCAACCCGTTCACAGGTCTTTATAGTATTGCTTCTCATTGCGCTTACGGCAGTCTCCACGCTGGCAGCCGCCTCCACCAAAAAGGTATCCGATCTTCGTACCCAGGTTATGGCACTGAATACCGACGTTGCTCTGATGCTTTCAGAAAAGGAAGAATTAGCGCAGGAAAATGAAGCCTTAAGATCCAGCCTTCCCGACGAACGTTTTTCTGCTCTCTTCAAAAAGATCCAGACACTGGAAGAAAGCGATCTGCTCTCTCTGGAGGAATATATTGATCAGCTGTTAAACCCTGCAGAAGAACCGGATATCGAGGATATTGAGGACATCTCCTCCGATGACGAGGAAGATCCTTCCATCCCATCCGAAACCGATGACGATTTCCTCTCTGAAACACCCGGCGACAGCCCTTATGCACCGGAGCTTCGCTCCATGCTTCCTGAAGGAAACGGTTCCTGGTCTGTCTATACCTGCAATCTCACCGACAGGGAGATCACTTCCATTGACAGCCACCGCATGCAGGCGGCCAGCCTCATCAAGCTTTACATCATGGGCGCTGTCTATGCCGATTACGATGATCTCTGCGCAAGATACGGTACAAGTACAATAGAGGATCTTCTCTATCCTATGATCACCGTCAGCGATAACGATGCCTCCAACAAACTGGTGGAATACCTTGGCCACGGCGATACCAGTACCGGTATGGCCATCGTCAATTTCTTCTGTCAGAGCCACGGCTTTAAGGATTCCCACATGGGACGCCTGCTGCTGCACAGCAATGAATACGATGACAACTACACCTCCGTTAACGACTGCGGACGTTTCCTCACCGCCGTTTACGAGGGCGCATCCGGTCAGGGAAACACCCTTCTTGCCCACCCGGATTCCATGTACCGTCTCCTGAAGCTCCAGAACAGACAGCACAAGATCCCGGCCAACCTCCCGGCCACCGTCCATGCAGCCAACAAGACCGGCGAGCTTGCGGATGTGGAAAACGACGCCGCCATCCTCTATCACGACGCCGATGGAAACGACCTGATCATCTGCTTCATGTCAGAGTACCTCTCCGCAGTGGGAAGTGCCCAGAGCAGAATTGCCGAGATCTCCCGCTCCGTTTACGATCACTACAATCCGTAATTTCAGACATACAAAAGAAACCCGTCGATCAAACTCGACGGGGTTTCTTTTTTCACATTTTATTCGTCATCAGAATCCTCATAGGACATCTCCCAGATATCTGCGAAAACTGCCAGCGGGCAATCTGTCAGCAGACACATAAGAAGAAAGCACTCATATGGATTTACAATGTAGATCTCACTCATGCCGCATTTCTGCAGAACCTCCTGAATCTCCTCCAGGAAATGATGATAGCGGTTGTATGGATCATCATCCTGCATCTCCTGAGAGATGATAAAAAACTGGAGGGTGATGAGGTCAAATCGCTCCACCGGAAGCTTATGGTTCAGGATACTGGTGATCCTCTGGCGGCTGAATCTCTTCTGGCTGAAATGCTTTGCCAGAATAGAGGCAGACATCTTCTTCAGGTTTCCCATCTGATTTACAGGGATACCGCTGCAGATGACCTTTTCCACATCCGCCGGGGTGATATCATCGGCTGTCCAGATCTTCTTTGGATTTTTCTCATTCTCATCCTGCTGATACATGGATGCAATGATCTCCTTCGTGTGCTGAAGCAGACGAAGACATTCCTGAAAAGCCTGACTCTCCTCCGACATAGGATCGTCCGCACCTACCTTCAGGTAGGCCAGATACTGAAAAAGCTTCTCATCGGAATCCAGGCAGAGCCCGCCGGAATAAACCTTAAAAGCATCTTTATAATTCTTATTTGGATCCAGTTCCATATATCTGGTCTTATATTCCTCGGCCTTGGAGTAACCGTACTGTTTGAAGAAGCAGTACCAGTAAATAACCTCCTCCGGGCTGTGGAAATCAAAATCCTGCTCGCGGAGCACCTTGGTAAGGAACTCTGAAACATCCTCCGGGGTCATGCGAAGACCAAAGCCCAGAAGAAATACCGTCTCCCTCTTTACCGATGCCTGGGTAAGCCAGTTATTGATGAGGGATGAAAGCTTTGTGGATGTCGGATTCATGGATTTTGGTGTGTAGGTTTCTTTAAAAGACTCCGTAACGATCTCTTTATACACTTCCTGCGGAACCTCATAAAAAGGCTCCTCCAGTCCTGCTCTCTCATAGATATAACGCTTCAGATAATCGCCAAAGGAAACCAGCTCTATCTCTTTATAGAGATAGTTAAAAATGACATCTGCATCCTCATCCTCGAACTGATCCAATCGCACTACCTGCCTGAAACGCTGGGCTGCACGCCTGGTGAACTCAAATTCTTCCACTGAGTCAAAGGCCATTGTCTGCTCAAAGTCCAGCTCCCGCATACTATTCTGTTTCATAAATTAACGCTCCTGCCCCTTTTTCCTTCCAAACAGGCCGGAAAACCAGCCTCTTTTTTCTTCCTTCGCTTCAATGAGGATCAGTGTGATATTATCACGTCCCCCGTTCTCCAGAGAACAGTCAAGAATCCTCTCTGCGATAGTCTTCATATCATTTTCTTCTGCCATCAGAGATGCGATTTCCTCCTCTGACAGCATATCCGTTACCCCATCGGAGCAAATCAGATAACGCGATCCTTCTGTTAAATTCATACTGCACGTGGTGGGCTCAAGAACCATATGGTCCTCAGGGATTCCCACATACTGCAGCAGCGGCGGTTTTCCATAGATCCTTCTTCGGAACACATGATCCTCTGAAAGCATCTTTAGATTTCCGTCCTTCCATTCATAAATTCTACTGTCTCCCAGGTTGCAGGCATAGGCTGTTTTCTGGTCAAAGACCATCATAGCCGCCGTGCATCCCATGGTATATATCTTATTATCCTTTGCATAATCGCAAACAGACTTGTTCATGGCATTGCAAAGATCCAGCCAGAATTCTTTGGACCCTTTTTCCGGAAAGCGCTTGTAGTCATTATACCACTTTCCGCAGCTTTGTGCAGACAAATATGCGGCTATCTCTCCGCAGCTTTCTCCGCCCATGCCATCAAACACGCCAAACATGAGCTTGTCGTTTTCTGTTCCGCTTGCGCTTATTACGCCGTCTGTTCCCTGATTTTCCGATGGGAGGAAATCTCCTGCGCACCAGAAATTGTCTTCATTGTTTGACCGGACTTTACCTGTATGGGAGACCACTGCATAATTCAAATTAATAGCCATCCAGTGCCTTCCTCATCTCTTCTACAGCTCTCTGTTTATAGTGCTCTCCAAGTTCTGTAAATTCCTCGTTGTCCGTATCAAAATCGTGGTTGACATCGTTTGTGTCAGTCCAGCGGATCAGATTTCCCTCTTCGTCAAAGTAATATTTATTTATAATATCCTTCTCAGAATTGTCATCCTCTTTCCAGATGTAAGCAAAGAAACAGGTCTCATCCCAGTAGTAGTACTCCTCGCTGGCCTCCTCATCAGATCTGGCCGGGAATACCTGCGTCTTAATTACCTGGTTCTCATCGTTTCTGTACTGCACGCGGATACCAAAGGTTCCCTCACCGGGATGTACATCTATCTCTTTGGTGATCTCGTTGATCTGCTGCTGGATCGTATCCAGACGCTCCTCCAGCATCTCTTTTCTGATCTGTTCCTGCTTCTGTGCCTCTTTTTCCTTTGCGGAATGGAAAGGAAGCAGATTCATCTTCACCATCACAAGCAGTGCAATGATGATCGCGCCCACCAGCAGAACCGCCGTATAGGTGAAGGTCTTTCCCATATCTTTGCCTTCTTCTACGGCTCTTCTCTTTGGAATGGCGGTGTTCTCCGTCACGGAGGTGCGCTCTGTCCGTTCTTTTCCCTTTACGTAAAGCTCCGTCTTTTCTGCTTTATCCTTCTTATCTATATAAGCAGTTTTTTTCTCAGGCTTTGCAGCGGGTTCCACTGCGGCAAATTCAGAGAGCTCCGGGTATTTCTGCTTCAGCAGTTTCTCCAGATCCTGTCTCATCTGTTCCGGTGAGGCATAGCGCTCACTAAGATCATATGCACAGGCTTTTACTATGATCTCTCCAAATTCCTCTCTGGCCTCCACCGGAAGGGAAAGCTTCTCTCCGGACATTCTTCTGGTCAGTGCATTTTCCTTATCTCTGTATGTGATCAGCTGTTTATTTAAATTAATAAACGGCAGTCGGTTTTTGTTTCTCAGTTTATATAAAACGATACCCAGGGAATAAATATCTGCCCTGTGATCATATTGTTCTCCGCGGTACATTTCCGGCGCCATGTAGGAGAAGGTTCCCTTTTTGGATAAGGCACTCATGGTGCGCTCCATCTGTCTGGCAATACCAAAATCGCCTAACTTGAACCGTCCGTCTTCGGCGCGGAAGATATTTTCAGATTTGATATCTCTGTGAATAACGTTTCGTCTCTTGCAGTGCTCCAGCGCTTTGCAGATATCAATGCCCAGCTGGATCACTTCCTCCTCCATAAGAGGATGCTCGGAATAATACTCGGCAAATCCGGTGAGGTACTCCATGCGGATATGTATATCCCAGCCGATCTCATCCAGATAGTCCGCTACTTTAAAATCTTCTACAGATACGATGTGTGAATTGCCTCTGAGGCGGATCATCATCGCAACTTCTTCTACACAGTCATCCACCAGTTCGCGGAAATAAGCGCGAACCTCCGACTCGTTTCTGATCTCAGAGCGGATGCTGTCCAGCTCGCTCTGACTGGCAGGTATACTTATAATCTTAATGGCGGAATAGCGGGTCTTCCCCTCTTTGACCTGCTTGGCCTTGTATACCTTTCCAAAGGAACCTTCTCCGATTTTTTCCACTATTTCCCAGTCTTCCCATACGGAAACAGGTAATTCGCTGCTCATAAAAGATTCCTCCCTTCAAATTAATATTTAACCCTTATCCAGTTATTGAAAAAGCCCTCTGCCATCCTCAGGCAGAGGGCTTATCATATATTATATACCTTTTACATTACTCTTCTGTAACAACCATTTCCTCTTCTTCGATATCTTCAACGATCTCCTCAAAGAGCTCCGGAAGTTCCTCTACAGCCTCTGGCTCTTCTGCCACGATGGTCTCGATCTCTCCGGTATCAAGTTTTACTTTGTTGTAACGGCTAAGGCCGGTACCTGCAGGAATCAGTTTACCGATGATTACGTTTTCCTTCAGACCGATGAGCTTATCGATCTTACCTTTGATTGCAGCCTCGGTAAGAACCTTGGTGGTCTCCTGGAAGGATGCAGCGGACATGAAGGAATCGGTAGCAAGGGATGCCTTGGTGATACCGAGAAGTACCTGTTTTCCTTCTGCAGGAGTTTTTCCTTCTGCTTCCAGAATCTCGTTCAGATCCTCGAACTCAAGGACATCTACCAGGGAGCCTGGCAGGAACTCGGTATCTCCGTTCTCCTCGATGCGGATCTTCTTCAGCATCTGGCGAACGATAACCTCGATATGTTTATCACTGATCTCTACACCCTGCAGACGGTATACACGCTGTACCTCGCGGAGCATGTAATCCTGAACTGCACGAACGCCTTTGATTCTCAGAATATCATGTGGGTTTACGCTACCTTCAGTCAGCTCGTCGCCGGCCTCAAGTACCTGTCCATCCATAACCTTGATACGGGAACCGTATGGGATCAGATATGTCTTGGAATCGCCGGTCTCGTTATCGGTAACGATGATCTCACGTTTCTTCTTGGTATCGTTGATAACAGCGGTACCTTTGATCTCGGTGATGATTGCAAGACCCTTAGGTTTTCTTGCCTCGAAAAGCTCCTCTACTCGAGGAAGACCCTGTGTGATATCTCCACCTGCTACACCACCGGTATGGAAGGTTCTCATGGTAAGCTGTGTACCTGGCTCACCGATGGACTGTGCTGCGATGATACCTACAGACTCACCAACCTGTACAGGTTCGCCGGTAGCCATGTTTGCACCATAACATTTAGCACAGATACCTACTTTACAACGGCAGGTAAGGATGGTACGGATCTTAACTTTCTCGATTGCATTTCCATTCTCGTCCACACCATCTTTCATGATACGTGCGGCACGTTTTGGAGTGATCATATGGTTAGCCTTAACAATAACCTCACCGTCTTTGTCAGTGATGGTCTCGCAGGCGAAACGTCCGGTGATACGCTCTTTCAGGTTCTCGATCTCTTCTTTTCCATCCATGAAGCCTTTTACGTACATACCCGGGATAAATCCACGCTCTGCACAGCAATCGGTCTCACGAACTACAAGTTCCTGAGATACGTCTACCATTCGACGGGTCAGGTAACCGGAGTCAGCGGTACGAAGTGCGGTATCGGAAAGACCTTTACGAGCACCGTGTGCGGACATGAAGTACTCCAGTACGTCCAGACCTTCACGGAAGTTAGACTTAATTGGAAGCTCAATGGTGTGACCGGTGGTATCAGCCATCAGACCACGCATACCGGCAAGCTGTTTGATCTGTTTATCGGAACCACGGGCACCGGAGTCAGCCATCATGAAGATGTTGTTGTATTTATCAAGACCGGAAAGCAGTGCGTGAGTCAGCTCATCGTCAGTCTTCTTCCAGGTATCAACAACCTCTTTATAACGCTCTTCCTCGGTAATAAGACCACGTTTGTAGTTCTTGGTGATAAGGTCTACGGTATCCTGAGCCTCTTTGATCATCTGAGGTTTCTGTGGAGGCACGGTCATATCGGAAATGGATACGGTCATGGCTGCACGTGTGGAATATTTATAACCGGTAGCTTTGATAGCATCAAGTACTTCTGC
>JAGHUU010000066.1 GCA_018064695.1 Candidatus Blautia equi
ATTATTAAGTATATATTATGTGAAGAAAGGATAGCTTATAATGAAACACAAACTGAAATACGTCGTTCACCTGATGTTCCTGGTTCTTATGCTTGCCTGTATGTCCGCTCAGACTGCATCAGCTGCTGCAAAGCCGCCAACCAACGGATGGTACACTGCCGCTGACGGACATAAATACTATTACAAAAACGGAAAGATGCTGAAGGGCTGGCAGAAAATCAGCGGTTACTGGTATCGCTTTAACGGAACCGGTCTTATGAATACCAACTGCATCGTTCCTTCCAAGGATGGCCTGGGCTGGCGATATGTTGGTCATGACGGTATCTACTGTACAGACAAAGCTGTGCAGAGAGCTGTAAATATGGTCATGGCACACTCCGATCCGGCAAAGAGCAACGGAAAGAGAATCGGCGAAGTTTACAGATACATGAAGAGCAAAGCCAGATATGCCTATAACTCCAAAAAAATGTCAACAGCTGTCATTCCGGAGATGGCGAATATCTATATGACACAGTTAAAGGGTGATTGCATCACTACTACCTGTGGATTTGCCTACATTCCTCTGGTGCTTAGATTTAATGTCCGCATCCAGAGCGGAACCTGCGGATCAAAGACCAATCCACACACCTGGCCGGAGATCTACTGTACAGATTACTGGTACATTTTTGACCTCAGTCGTGAGTATCATCCGATCTACGGCAAATATGGCTGGTATAAGATCAAAGCCGGAAAGAGCTACGACGTTTTATATCGCCCAGAAAAAACCTACACCGTACAGGTGAAAAAAGGACAGGTAGTCTGGACAGAGTCCAAAGCCAAATAATGATACGAAAAGAACAGGCAGTATATCCCGTTACGTGAACAGGTGACAGGGTATACTGCTTTTTGGTGAAACGTAATAGAATATTAACATCCTGAATGATAACACTGGATAATTTAGACAAACTGTGCTATACTGAAACTTACATTATTATATAAGGAAGGTGAGCAATTGGAAAACTATACCAAGTATAAGCTGAAAAGCAATGAAGAGCTTGCAGCAGTATTAGCTGATAAAGATAATGTGTTCATCATTGCATGTAACAAATGTTTCAAACAGTTTGAAACAGTGGACGAGCCGGATCTCGGTGAGTTTGAAAAGATCGTTGCTGATCAGGGAAAGACCGTTACCGGTACTGCAAAGGTTGATTTCCTGTGCAACGCAACACAGACAGAAAAGAAATTAGAAGGCATGATCCCGGAGGGAACCGAAAATGTCTTCGTTATTTCCTGTGGTCTGGGTATCCAGACAGTAGCCGGCATGGCAGGAAAACCTGTTTATGCTGCCAGCAACTCCCTGAACTATACAGGACATCACGGCATGGCGCTCACAAAGAAAGCCTGTGATGCCTGCGCACAGTGTTATCTGAACGTGACCGGCGGTATCTGCCCAATCGTTGACTGCTCCAAGAGCCTGGTAAACGGCCAGTGCGGCGGCGCTAAAAACGGTAAATGTGAGGTAGACCCAAATAAAGACTGTGCATGGGAGAACATTTATCAGAGATTAAAGAAACAGGGCCGTCTGGAGGAGTTCTTAGCTCAGCCTGTACAGCTCCGTGACTATTCCAAAGTAAACTTCAAGGTCATCAACGAATATGTAAAATCTATTCGCGACAGCAGATTTGCCGGCTACTACGGCGGTGTTCATCCATCCGAGCGTAAAGAGCGCACCGAGCATCTGGCACTTCAGACCTTCCCGGCTCCAAAGATCGCCGTTATCCCTGTATCCATGCACTTAGGTGCACCTGCTACTCCTATCGTAGAGGTTGGTGATAAGGTTAAAGTAGGACAGAAGATCGCAGAGGCATCTTCCTTCATCAGCGCACCGGTTCATTCTTCTATCTCCGGTACCGTAATCGCTGTTGAGCCACGTCCACACGTAACCGCAGGAATGTGCAATTCCATCGTAATCGAAAACGACGGCCTGAACGAGCTTCATGAATCCGTAAAACCTAACAAGAGCCTTGAAGAGCTTGAGCCGGCTGAGATCATTGCCATCGTTAAAGAGGCAGGTATCGTTGGTATGGGTGGTGCAGGATTCCCTACCTGTGTAAAATTAAATCCTGGAAAACCTGTGGATACCGTTATCCTGAACGGCTGCGAGTGTGAGCCTATCCTTACCGCAGACCACAGAGTCCTTCTTGAGTATGCTGACGACATCATCTTCGGTCTGAAAGCTATTATGAAGACCGTTAACGCCGAAAAAGGTGTTATCGTTATCGAGGACAACAAGCCTGACGCAATCGAGCTTATGCAGGCAAAAGTTGCTGACATTGAAAACATCGAAGTATGTGTTGCCAGAACCAAATACCCACAGGGTGCTGAGAAGACCCTCATCAAACGCGTTACCGGCAGAAAGGTTCCAAGCGGAAAACTTCCTGCAGATGTAGGATGCGTTGTTGACAACATCAGTACCGTAAAAGCAATTGCTGATGCCATCAAGACCGGCATGCCTCTTATTGAGCGTGTGATCTCCGTAACAGGCGAGCACATCCCGAACCCTGCAAACTTCGTAGCTAAGATCGGTACCAACGTAAAAGATCTGGTTGACGCATGCGGCGGCATCGTTGGTGATGATGTAACTGTTAAGGCCGGCGGTCCTATGATGGGATTTGTGGCAAAAGACCTGAACATCCCTGTTATGAAGGGATCCAACGGTATCATTGCCATTGACACAGAATATTCCACTCCTGTTGACTGTATCAAGTGCGGTCGCTGCGTGGATGTCTGTCCACAGGAACTCACTCCTCTCCACTTTGCTAAGCTGGCTGATGAGGAGAACTGGCAGGCTATGCTGGAAGCTAACGTAATGGATTGTGTAGAGTGCAGATGCTGTGAATATATCTGCTCCTCCAAGATCCCGATCGTAAGCAAGATCAAAGCCGGAAAAGGTGCGATAAGGGGGATGAAGAAGTAATATGTTAATTACCGAATTAAAATCAAAAGAAACCATTTGCTCCCTGGTAGCCGGAAAGAAAGCTTTTATCATCAACTGCCACGGATGTAAAGAAGTACATTTCCCTGAAGAAGAGGCTAAGGCTCTCCAGAGCGAGCTCTGCGCAGCAGGAAATGTAACCGGAATTTTTACAACTGACTATATCTGCAACCCGGAAAACAGTGAGCTTCGTCTCTCCAAACATCAGGCAGAGATCGACGCAGCTGATATGATTCTCGTATTCTCCTGCGGCGTAGGTGTACAGACCATCGCTTCCATGTATGAGGATAAAAAAGTCTGTGCTGCATGTGATACTTATGCACTGCCAGGTTTCCAGGGCGTTACTCCATTAGAGTACGACTGCAAACAGTGCGGCGAGTGCTACCTGAACCTGACCGGCGGTATCTGCCCAATTACTGCTTGCTCCAAGAGCCTGGTTAACGGCCAGTGCGGCGGTTCCAAGAACGGCAAGTGTGAAGTAGATCCTGATATGGAATGCGGATGGGAGCGTATTTACAGACGCCTGAAACAGATCGGACGCCTTGACGTATTAAAATGCCCTACCCAGGTGCGCAACTACGCAACTGATGAAGATCTGAAGAAATAATGATTTGCGAAAGCAAAAATATTAAATAGTTAGGAGTAATGAGATATGAGAATTACAGATTATTTTAATCGTGGTGAATTTGTAGTCACAGCAGAAGTAGGACCTCCGAAAGGAATCCACATTGAAGGCCTCGTAGAGGAAGCAAAAGAGTACTTAAGCGGCATCACCGCAGTAAACGTTACCGATAACCAGTCCTCCGTTATGAGAGTTGGTTCTCTTGCTACCTGTAAAGTTCTGAAAGATGCAGGCTTAAACTCCATCTTCCAGCTTACCTGCCGTGACAGAAACCGTATCGGTCTTCAGTCCGACATCTTAAGTGCAGCTATGCTCGGCATCGACAACATCCTCTGCCTTACCGGTGACCATACCAAGATGGGTGACCACCCAGGTGCAAAACCGGTATTCGACCTTGACTCCGTATCCCTTCTTCACACTGTATGCCAGTTAGAGAAAGGTATCGACCTTGGCGGAAACGAGTTAGTAGGCGAGCCTCCTAAATTCGCAAAAGGTGCAGTAGTATCCCCATGCAGCGACTCTGTAGACGCACAGCTCGCTAAAATGGAGAGAAAAGTTGCAGCAGGCGCTGACTTCTTCCAGACCCAGGCTGTATTTGAGCCTGAGAAATTCATCGAGTTCATGGAGAAGGCTAAACAGTTTGGAAAACCAGTACAGCTTGGTATCGTAATTCCTAAGAACGCTGGTATGGCTCGTTACATGAACAATAACGTAGCTGGTATCCACGTACCGGATGAGATGATCGAAGAGCTGAAAGCTGACAAAGAGAAGACCAAAGCCGGCATCACCGGTGTTGAGATCGCAGCACGTATCATCAGAGAGTGCAAACCATACTGCCAGGGTGTTCATATCATGGCTCTTGGATGGGAAGCAAAAGTTCCTGAGATCCTGAAACTTGCAGGTCTTTAATTCTTAACTGAATCAAAAATATCAGAAGGAGTGCCGCATGAAGATGCGACACTCCTTTTTTCTGCTTCCGAGGGAAACATTTCGGAAAAAACTTTACATTTTCACGAATATCTGTTAAAAAAAAACATTTTTTGCAACACCTTGCCACTACACTTCTGTGATACAATAAAGCGCACGAAGAAATGTTTTTCTGGTGAAGAAGGAGAATGATCATTATGACAAAAGTTTGTTGCCTGAATCCTATCGCTGAGGTAGGTACCAAGAATTTTACTGATGAATATGCACTGACCGACAACCTGCAGGAGGCAGACGCAGTCCTGGTCCGCAGCGCAGCTATGCATGACCTGGAGTTCCCTGAGTCTCTGGTAGCCATTGCACGTGCAGGTGCCGGCGTAAACAATATTCCGCTGGACAGATGTACCGAGGAAGGTATCGTAGTATTTAATACACCGGGCGCTAACGCTAACGGCGTTAAAGAGCTTGTAATTGCAGGTATGCTTCTTGCAGCCCGCGACATCGCAGGCGGTGCAGAGTGGGTACGCGCAAATAAAGAGGACCAGAACATCTCCAAAACCATGGAGAAGGCTAAAAAGAAATACGCAGGAACCGAGATCAAAGGCAAGACCCTTGGCGTTATCGGTCTTGGTGCTATCGGTATTGAGGTTGCAAATGCAGCTGACGCCCTTGGCATGAAGGTTATCGGCTATGACCCATACCTTTCCGTAACCGGTGCACTTCGCCTTTCCCGTTCCGTATCCATCGTGGACAGCATGGATGCACTCTTTGTAAAGAGCGATTACATCACCCTTCACGTTCCGCTTCTGGATGCTACCAAGGGAACCATCTGCAAAAAGACTCTGGATATGATGAAAGACGGCGTAGTTATTCTGAACTATGCGCGTGATCTTCTTGTAAACGATGATGATATGGCAGAGGCTCTTGCAAGCGGCAAAGTAAAACGCTACATGACCGACTTCCCTACTCCAAAGACAGGAGAGATGGTAAACGTATTTGCTACCCCACACCTTGGCGCTTCCACCGAGGAGTCCGAGGACAACTGTGCTATCATGGCAGTAGATGAGCTCCGCGATTACATCGAGACCGGACGTATCCGCAACTCCGTAAACTATCCAAACTGCTTCCTTGCTCCAGAGGCATGCGCAGCACGTATCTGTATCCTGAACGTAAACAAACCGAATATGATCGTACGTTTCTCCGCTATTCTCTCCGAGGCAGGAATCAACATTCCTAACATGTCCAACAAGAGCCGCGGTGAGGCAGCATACACCATCATCGACTGCGACACCACTCCAAGCGATGAGCTGATCGACAAGATCCGTGCCATCGACGGCGTAAAGAAGGTTCGTGTGATCTACTATTAATTCTATATTCTGCGAGCAAAAGGGAGCTTTTAAAAGCTCCCTTTTTTGGTTACAGTTCACACGGCACCTAATCATTCTTTGAGCAGGTGTTCGGAGAGTGATTTAGGGGGACGTCAGGGGTATACATATATCTTCCAGGGACCGTTCTCACTTAGTCCTCGTGTAGCGGTACCGAGCTGCGCTCGCCCTACGGGTAAGAGGCCAGG
>JAGHUU010000333.1 GCA_018064695.1 Candidatus Blautia equi
GTAGATACCGGAAACAACCGTATCCTTCAGTATCAGAAGGCGGACAGAGATTCCCTGAAGCTGATCCGCATCATCGACAGCTTCAACGCAGAAGACGGTTATACAAATACCTTTAAAGGACCTACCGATATTGCCATCTCCGAAGAAGGAGATATCTTCGTAGCCGATAAAGACAATAACCGAATCGTAAAGCTGGATTCCGATCTGAACTACCTTCTGGAGTTCACAAAACCGAAGGATGATACTTACGATCAGTCCTTAAGCTTCCAGCCAAGCAAGATCACGGTGGATTCCGCAGGTCGTGTTTACTGTGTAGCGACCAACGCAAACAAAGGTCTCATCAAATATGAGAACGACGGCACCTTCACAGGCTTCGTAGGCGCCATTCCTGTAACCTTTGATTTCATGGACTATGTATGGAAACGTCTTGCTACCCAGGCACAGAGAGAAGCTCTGGCTTCCTTCGTTCCTACCGAGTATGACAATCTTTACATGGACTACGAAGGCTTCATCTATGCATGTACCACACATGTAACCGAGGAAGACCTTGATTCCGGTTCCATCAATCCTATCCGTAAGCTGAACCTGATGGGTAACGACATTCTGGTCCGCAACGGTGAATGGCCGATCTTCGGTGACCTCTACTGGGGCAACGGTGGTGGTTACAAAGGACCATCCATGCTGAACGACGTAACCGTTATGGAGAACGACGTTTACTTTGCACTGGACCGTACCCGTGGACGTATCTTTGCATACGACGATCAGGGACGTATGGTATTCTGCTTCGGCGGACGAGGCAACATGGACGGCTACTTCAAACAGCCTACCGCAATCGACCATATGGGTCATGACCTCTATGTACTGGATGCACTGGATTCCAGTATCACCATCTTCACACCTACCACATACGGCAATGCCATCTATAATGCTATTGAGCAGTTCCAGGATGGACAGTATGAGGCATCCGGTGAGAGCTGGGAGAAGGTAATGGCAGCAAACGGAAACTACGACCTGGCATACATCGGTATCGGACGTTCCCTTCTCCGTCAGAAGAAATACGAGGAAGCCATGGAATATTTCAAACTGAAAATGGATGATGAAAACTATTCCAAGGCCTTCAAGCAGTACCGAAAGATCTGGGTAGAAGAGCATATCGGCTGGATCCTGGCAGTCCTTGGCATTGTGATCTTTGTTCCTCTTATTATAGGAAGGATCAAAGATATCCGTCATGAGATCGACACAGCAGATATCTTTACAAAGAACTGGGGAAAGAGGTGATAAGTATGAAAGAAAAATGGAATCATTACCTGAAAACACTTCGTTTTTCCCTCTACTGTATCACCCATCCAATCGATGGATTCTGGGATCTGACACATGAAAAACGAGGCTCTCTTGCAGCTGCAAACACCATCCTGATCCTGACACTTTTAGCCAGAGTCATGAAGCTGCAGTACACAAGCTTTATTTTCAATAAGGTTTACTGGCCTGAGATCAATATTTTCCTGTATCTTGCAAGTATCCTCTTCCCGTTAGCCCTCTGGGTTATCGGAAACTGGGGCCTTACCACTCTGTTTGACGGTAAAGGACGACTCTGGCAGATCTACATGGTAACCTGCTACGGCATGACACCATATCCTCTGCTTCAGTTCCCTCTTATCATCTTCAGTAACGGTGTAACCGTTGAGGAAGGACAGTTCTATTACGTAGTGGGAACCCTTTCCCTTGTATGGGCTGCATTCCTGATCCTCTTTGGTATGGCGCAGGTACATGAGTACACCATGAAAAAGACGATCCTGTTTACTATCCTGACCGGATTTGCCATGCTGGTAATCATCTTCATCATGCTGCTGTTCTTCAGTATGATCAGTCAGGGCGTTGCATATTTTATCTCTTTGGCAAGAGAAATCATGTTCCGATTATAATCGGCAGAAAAGTGTTGAGGAGAAAAAGCGATGAATAAAAACAGAAAAAAACTCATAATGGACGCCATATTAAACTGGCTGAAGAGTATGATCGGACCGATCATCATTCTTCTTGTGATCGTGGCCGGCGTCCTGGTAATCAGATTTTATAAACCGGCGGAAGTTCCGACGGAGACCATCATGGTCAACAGCTATGCAGGAGAAGAGTCCTCCTTCGTAATGGAGAATGACAAACTGAAGTTTGAGCTGGATGCCGCCAATACGCAGTTCCAGGTTACCAACAAGACCGACGACAGCGTATGGTACTCCAACCCACAGGATGCCAAGAACGACCCGATCTCCAAGAGCATGAAGCTGGAGCAGGAAAAACTCCAGTCCACCCTCTTACTTACCTACAGTACCAAAGACGGTGTAGATACCCTGTTCAACAACTATGCATACAGTATGGCTGAGGGCATTTACAACATCGAGCAGGGTGAGGACTACATCAAAGTCTTCTATTCCATCGGTGAGGCTGAGAAGGAGTACATTGTTCCTGAGGTTATCACAGCAGCCCGTATGGATGAGATCCTGGACGGTCTCAGCAAGAAAGAAAGTGCAGAGATCACTGACTCCTTCAAAAAATACGATATCAACAATCTGAAGAAGAGAGATAACAAGGAAGAGCTCCTTGAAAAATACCCTCTTCTTGAGACAGAAGTTATTTACGTAATGCGTGATACCGTTAAGGATTACGTAAAAGTAAAACTGCAGGACACCTTTGCTGAGCGCGGATACACCTATGAGGAGTATCTGGAGTCCAAGGGTGAGGCCGGCGGTGCCAACGACAAACCGGTCTTCAACATCAACGTGATCTACAGACTGGAAGGCAACGAGCTGGTAGTTGAGATCCCATTTGATGAGATGGAGTACCAGTCCAAGTATCCACTGTATTACCTCAGCGTTCTGCCATATTTCGGAGCCGGCAGCATGGAAGACGAAGGCTTCCTCATGGTTCCAGAGGGCGGCGGCGCTCTGATCAACTTCAACAACGGCAAGGTAGCACAGAACAGCTACTTCGCAAACATGTACGGATGGGATCACGCCATCAGCCGTGAGTCCGTAGTACATGAGACCGAGATGTATTTCAATGCATTCGGTATTTCCAGAAACGACGCTTCTTTCATCTGTATTCTTGAGGACGGTGCCCCATATGCAGGTATCAACGCAGATATCAGCGGAAAGAAGAACGGATACAACTTCGTTCATCCACAGTACACACTGCTTCACAGAGAAGCATACGAGATGGGTGATCGTGCTGCCGGTACCATTTACGTATTTGAGCAGAAGCTTCCTGCAGGCGAGAAGATCGTACAGAGATATCGCTTCATGGACGGCGGCTCCTACACCGATATGGCAAACGGATACCGCGCATATCTGGAAGAGAAATATCCTGAAAACCTGCAGATGAACACTGATGAGAACGCGCCTCTTATGGTGGAGATCGTCGGTGCCATCGACAAAGTAAAACAGATCCTTGGTGTTCCTGTTTCCAGACCTCTGGAGCTCACAAACTTCACCGAGGCTAAGGATATCATCGGAGACCTTTTAGGAGAAGGCATCAGCAATCTCTCTGTAAAGATGAGCGGCTGGGCTAACGGCGGTGTACAGCAGAAGCTCCTTAAGAGAGTCAATGTTGTATCTGACCTGGGCGGCAAGAAGAAGCTTCAGGAGCTCTCTGATTACGCAGCAGCCAACAACGTAGACTTCTACCTGAACGGTATCACCAACTACGCATACGACAGCAACCTCCTGGACGGATTCTTCTCCGTACTGGATGCTGCAAGATTCGTAAACCGTGAGAAGGCTGAGATCCATCCATACTCCACAGTTACTTTCGCTGCAAGAGAAGGACAGGATCCGCACTATCTGCTGAAGGGCGAGCTGATCCCGCAGATGATCGACAATCTGGTAAAGGCTACCGATAAGTACAACACCGGCGTGTCCTTCCAGGATGTAGGCCGCGAGCTGAACTCCGACTACAACAGAAAAGATCTTTACAGCCGTTCCCATGTACTGGAGAGCCAGATCGAGCAGCTTTCCGCACTGGATGCAGCAGGCAAGAAGATCATGATCAACATGGGTAACTATTATGCGATCCCATACAGCAACTTTGTAACCAACATGGACCTGAGCGGTTCCGTATACACCATCATTGATGAGGCAGTGCCGATCTACCAGATGGCAGTCCATGGATACATCAATTACACAGCTGAGTCCCTGAACCTTACTCAGAACCAGGAGCAGATCCTTCTGGAGTCCGCAGAGTACGGCGCAGGTCTGGCCTTCACCGTTATGGATGAGACCGCATTCTCCCTGCAGAATACCTTATACACCGAGTACTTCGGTGCAGAGTATGACTCCTGGAGAGACAAGATCCTCAGCACCTACAATCGCTACAATGAAGAGCTTGGTCATACCTTCAGCCAGAAGATGGTTGGACATGAGAAGCTTAACAGCGATTTCACCGCCACCACCTATGAGGATGGCACCGTTGTTTACGTAAACTACAGTTATGACATCCAGACAACTCCTGAGGGACAGAAAGTTTCTCCAAGAGATTATCTGGTAGTTAAGAATTAAGGAAGGAGGAATCAGAAAATGAAAAAATATGATGGTCTTATGAGAAGAAAAGCCATTTCCGGATATCTGTTCATCTCTCCGTTTATTATTGGCTTTATCGCATTTATGATTTCTCCTATGATTCGTTCTCTGTACATGAGCTTCTGTAACGTAGACGTACAGCCAGGCGGAATCACAAATTACTGGATCGGTCTTGAGAACTATGTGAGAGCCTTCACCATTGATACCGAGTTCAACCGTATGCTGACAGAGGAGCTGAGCCGAATGATGATCAACTCCGTGGCGATCATGGTATTCAGCTTCTTCGTAGCACTGATCCTGAACCAGAAATTCAAAGGAAGAGCACTTGTTCGTGCAGTTTTCTTCCTCCCTGTAATCCTTTCCTCCGGTGTTATCTTAGGCGTTGAGACAAACAACGCACTTCTTGCCAGCGTACAGAGCATGGTAGAGGAGACCACCAACACCGCAAGTATTACAGACGCTCTGAAAACCATCCTGGTTACCTCCGGTGTTGGTGTAAGAGCCTTCGATGTCGTATTTGATATCGTAGATGGTATTTACGATGTCGTAATCGCATCCGGAATTCAGATCATCATCTTCCTTTCCGGTCTCCAGACCATCTCCTCCTCCATGTATGAGGCAGCAAAGATCGATGGATGTACCACATGGGAGAGCCTCTGGAAGATCACCTTCCCGATGATCAGTTCCCTGTTCCTTGTTAACTGGATCTACACCATCGTAGATTTCTGTATGAGATCCGATAACCAGATCCTGGATAAGATCAGTGAACAGATGATCGGCCATATCAACTATGGTTTCGCATCTGCGCTTTCCTGGATCTACTTCCTGGTGGTTATCGTTATCATTGGTATCTCGTCGTTCATCATCTCTAAGGGGGTTTACTACTATGACTAAGAAAAACAATGCGTCACAGAAGATAAGCTTCTGGGAGAGAAACAGACAGTCCGACGGATACCTGCTGAAGCAGAAAGCAACTTCTGTTTCCGTATCTATTCTGCGTGCCATCCTGCTCTTTGGTATGTGCTTCCTGATCCTGCAGCCGATCTTAATGAAGATCTCTGTCAGCTTCATGGAGGAGCAGGACCTTTACAACACCATGGTAATCTCCATTCCGGAGCACTTTACCACCTATAACTACGAGCTTTCCGCAAGCTTTATGGACTACGGAAAATCTCTGGCAAACACCTTTGGTATCTCCCTCAGCGTAGCGATCCTTCAGATCTTTGTCTGCACTCTGGTAGGTTACGGATTTGCCCGCTTTGAGTTCCCATTTAAGAAGCTCTGGTTTGCCTGTGTTATTCTGGTAATCGTAATTCCACCACAGACCATTTCCACTTCCCTGCATCTGCACTTCAAATACTTTGATATCATGGGTATCGGCAAGCTGCTGACAGGAAAGACACTGAACCTTCGAAGCTCCATTCTTCCATACTACATGATGAGTGCGGGCTGTATGGGTCTTAAGAACGGTCTGTACATCTTCATGATCCGTCAGTTCTTCCGCAACATCCCTAAGGAGCTTGAGGAAGCTGCATATGTAGATGGATGCGGTACCTTAAAGACCTTCCTTAGAATCATGCTTCCGGATGCCAAGCCTATTCTTACATCCTGCTTCCTGTTTGCCTTTGTATGGCAGTGGACAGACGGCTTCTACTCCAAGATGTTCCTTGGAAACGTAAGACTTTTATCCACCCAGCTGGCAGTTATCGCTGACCGAATGGATGCATGGGTAGTTAACACCCTGAAGATCCCCGGCGGTGCTTCCGTAGGTTATACGAACTGCATCGTATCTACCGGTACCCTTATGGTTATTGTTCCTCTGCTGATCCTCTACCTGTTCGCTCAGAAGGGATTCGTAGAGAGCTTAAGCTCTTCCGGTATCAAGATGTAATGCAATGTGTTCCCGGGCCGGTTTTCCGGCCCCGGGACATAAAATAGTGAAAGTTGCACAATTTTCACGAAAACTTTAGAAACAAACTTTATTTTTATACAAAAATAGGGTAAAATAAGTTTATTATTTCTGTCGTCTCGTGTGACCCCGAAATCAACAGACGATAGCAACAATAAAAATAATGGAGGAAAACAAAATGAATAAGAAGAGACTTGAAAGACTTCTTGCACTTACCATGACCGGTGCAATGTTAGTTGCTGCTGCTGCTCCTGCAATGGCAGAAGAAGAGTACGAGGTTCTTACCGATGCTGATGGCAACGTATATGACCTTGGCGGTATGGAAATCTTAATCCGTGACTGGTGGAGCCCACAGGACGGCGCTGTATCTGATCCTACCGATCAGTATGGTGAGGACCTTCTTGACTACCATGATTGGTTAGAGGAGACCTACAACTTCACCCTGAAACAGGTATCCGTTGAGGGATCTGACTGGGGTTCTGTTCCGGAAGACTTCCTGAACTATGTTTCTACCGATGGTGATGACAACAACTACGTATGGGTCCTTCGTACCGGCGCTGAGTTCGTATCCGCTATGAACTCCGGTCTTATGTACGACCTTTCCACTCTTGACTGCCTTGACTTCTCCGAGCCAAAGTGGGTAAGTGGTGTTCATAACCTTTGCAGCAAAGACGGCGCTATCTACGCTTGTTCTCCACTGATTCCTGAGCCACGTGGAGGTCTCTACTTCAACAAGAGACTCCTTGAGGAGGCAGGTATCGATCCTAACCTTCCATACGAGCTCCAGGAGTCCGGCGAGTGGACATGGGAGAAATTCGAAGAGCTCTGCGCTACCATCACCGCTGATACCGATAACGATGGTGTAATCGACCGCTGGGCACTTGTAACTGATGATTCCGAGACCAAGAACGAGGCAGTATTCTCCAACAACACCGAGTACATCGGTCTGCAGGATGGAAAATATGTAAACCTTACCAGCAGCGATGCTACTCTTGAGGCTCTTAACTGGGCACTTGACATGATGGATAAATATAAATTCATGCCAGAAGGTGCTGAGTGGGATTACTGGAAAACTTCCTTCCCTAACGGCGAGGGTGCTTTCCTTGTAGGTCAGGCTTATCTTTCTGCTAACGAGCTGAAAGATATGGAAGACGACTTCGGTTTCGTTTGCTTCCCTAAAGGACCAAACGCTACTGATTACACCAACTGCTACACTGATAACCCATACGCAATCCCAGCTTGCTACGATGCAGACAAAGCTTGGAAGATCGCTTTCGCTATGAACCTCTGGACCGACCGTGTACCAGGTTACGAGGATTACAACGACAGACTTTCCGGATACTATGCAACCTTCAGAGATGCTGAGTCTGTAGATCTTACCATCGCTCGTATGTGCGAGAACGGTATGGTTACCTATCATGATATGATCCCAGGTCTTGAGTTTGGTCCTCAGTATCTGTGGGGAATCAACCTTGACAATCCTCCTGCACAGGCAGCTGAGACCATCGCTAACGAGTGGGCTTCCTACCTTGCAGCAGCTAACGGCGAGGCTTAATTGAATCCTTAGTGATTTTGTGAAAATCATACAATAGTTAAAAATGGGGTGGTGTTCGGGGCACCACCCCTTTTCTATGCAGAAACAGGAAACAGAGAAACAAGAAACAAGAAACAGAGAAGCAAGAATCAGAAAGGAAGCGTTTACTATGGAAGTGAATTTTCATCTGCCGGGTCTTCGTCAGAACTTCCCATTGAATATGCTGGTAGTGGGGCTGCTGAAGCAGAAACCGGAATTGTTCCGTGAAGGAATCAGAATCGCTTCATTTTTCGGGGAATTTCCCATGTCTCTCTTTAACGGAGGACGCCCATCCAACTACGATCAGTGCAGCGCGGATTATATCCGACAGGTCATCCGTACTCTGGACAGCCAGAACATCATGCTGCGCTACACCTATACCAACATGACTCTCACAGAAGAGGAACTGAAGGACCCATACTGTAATTTCTGTCTGAAAGAAGCGCACAGTGAGAAAAACGGTGTCATCCTGTTTTCCCCGCTTCTTGAGGAATACATTCGTAAAAACTATCCAAAATACAAGATCACCAGCTCCACCTGCAAGGAACTGCGCACCATTGAAGAGGTAAACGCAGAGCTTGAGAAGGACTATCATATCGTGGTACTGGATTACAACCTGAACAATCAGTTCGACCAGCTGGAGCAGATCAAAGATAAAGCCAGATGTGAGATTCTGGTAAACAGCCTCTGCATTCCAAACTGTCCTCGAAGAGGCGCGCACTATGAGAACGTAGCCAGAAACCAGAGGATCGAGCTGGCCAACAGAAAGCTCCCTAAGGAGCAGCAGAAGCCGAGAGAACCATGGAGCTGCCAGTACGGAGAGCACAACCGGCTCTTCAACAGCCGCAGCTACGTTACCCACGTTTCTCCGGATGATATTTATGAAAAATATCTGCCTATGGGCTTTAATAACTTTAAGCTGGAGGGAAGAACCGCAAATATCTTCTCCCTCGTTGAGACCTACTGTTACTATCTGATCAAACCGGAGCATCAGATGGAAGCCAGACTGCTTCTTCTTGACAATCTGGCAGCCAATAAAGTACTGACCGTAAACCGTCTGAGACCGGGCCGCTGGCCGTGATGGTCTGTTAGGAGGAATTATGAGTAAAGAAGTATACTGGCATCTGCCGGGATTCTGCTATTTCAGACTCCTGAACCAGATGACCATCAATATGATGCATGATTATCCATATGCTTTCCGCGACGGCTATAAGATCGGTTCCGTGTACGGCACTTTCCCGGGTGCCATCTGGAACGGCGGCCGCGTAGTTTTTGGCATCACCGGCAAATCCGACATGGTCAAGATCCTGGATACCTACAACAGCAAGGGCGTTCCGGTGCGATTCACCTGGACCAACAGCCTGCTGGAGGAGAAGCATACCCTGGATACCTACTGCAACCTGATCATGAAGCTGGCAGACAACGGCATGAACCAGGTGCTGGTAAACACTCCGGTGCTGGAAAAATATATCAGAGAAAATTATCCCGGTTTCAAGCTGATCTCATCCACCACAAAGAGGATCACAGACCTTGAGACTCTGCAGGGCGAGCTGGATAAAGACTATTATCTGGTGGTTCTGGATTACGATCTGAACCACGATGAGACCGTGCTGAAATCTCTGGAGCCCCAGGCTGACCGCGTGGAGATCCTGGTAAATGAGGTGTGCTACCCGAACTGTAAGAAGAGAGCGGAGCACTATCGCCAGCAGTCAGCACTGCAGCTGGAGTTTGATGTGAACACCCCGTTCCCATGCCCGAACCAGACCCAGCCAAGAACCTTTGAGGAATGTAAAAAGCGTCCGGCATTTATCTCCAAGGATGATGTGAGCAAATATGTGGAGCGCGGCTTTGTGAACTTTAAGATCGCAGCCAGAGGCCTGCCGCTCAGCTATGCAAAGGATGCCTATATTTACTATCTGGTAAAAGACGAGTATCAGAAGATGATCCGCGACAAGATGGATGCCCTGTTCTATCAGATCTCCATGGCAGGCGGAAACAAGAAGAAATAATAAGAGGAATGCGTTATGAATCCAAACAGAGTAAAAAGAAATGAACTGCTGGCACAGAAGGTGATCAAAGGTCTGGAGTCCAGAAATATGTCCGGCTACTATGCAGCAGACAAAGAGGAGGCTCTTAAGATCGCCCTCTCCCTGATCCCGGAGGGCTGCAAGGTCACCCACGGCGGCACAGTAACTGTAGAAGAGATCGGCCTGGAAGCAGAGCTGCAGAGCGGAAAATTTGAGTACTGCAACCGTGTGGCAGCTGCGGATAAGAGAGCAGCAGAGCTCTTTGCCTACGATGCAGATGTATATGTGGGCAGTGTCAATGCCATGACCGAGGACGGCGTGCTGGTCAACATCGACGGAAATGCAAACCGCGTATCCGCCTATGCGTACGGCCCTAAAAAGCTGGTGCTCATTGTGGGCATGAACAAGATCGCAAAGGATGCCGACG
>JAGHUU010000180.1 GCA_018064695.1 Candidatus Blautia equi
CAAGCGGCTGCCGGTCATGGCAAATGACAGTTCCATATGAATATGATTCAGATATGTCAGTTCTCTTCTTCAAAAACTATCTCGTTGTCTTTTACGAGGCCGAGTTTTTCTCTGGCGATCTGCTCTGCAAACTCGTCGCTGTTCATGTGTTCTCTCTGTGCGTAGATCTCCTCCGTGCGGCTGTGTTCCGCATCGATCTCGCGTTTGAGCACTTCGATTCTAGCTTCATAGTCACGCAAACGAATACTCAGATCCCGGCTCTGCAAAGAGAAGGACCCCAGTAAAATTACGGTCACTAAGAAGATAGCTGCCATGCCCAGAGAGTCATCCCTCCGGCGCCTTCTGCCTCTACCCTTCCTGTTATTTTTCACTATTTATATCCCCTTTTTCTATCACTCACTTCGGTTATCCCCTACTTTCCCCGAAATGAGAACTCTTATGAAAAATATTACAACGTTTTTTTCAAAATAGCAACCTCTTTTATGAAATTTTAGCTGTAAAAAAAACTGCTCCCCGCTTTCGGTGAGCAGTTACTGATCATAAGTAGCGGAACATGCTTTCCACTTCTTCTTTTCTCACGGTTTCCTTCACATCCAGGACTTCCACCTTCACGTTTTTGCTTCCGAACTGGATCTCAATGATGTCGCCGGTCTTTACCGCAGCTGATGCGCGGGCCGGTTTGTCGTTCAGAAGCACACGGCCTGCGTCGCAGGCTTCGTTGGCAACGGTACGTCTCTTGATGAGTCTTGATACCTTCAGATACTTATCTAATCTCATGATTCTCTCCTCTCTGTTTCCTTTTCGGAGAAAAAAAGAGGGGAACGCTAAGTTCCCCTCTGTAATCAGCCGAATTTATAATTATTCGTTTACAGCATCCTTTAATGCTTTTCCAGCTTTGAATTTTGGAGATTTGGAAGCGCTGATGGTCATGGTCTCGCCGGTCTGTGGGTTTCTTCCTTCTCTTTCTCCTCTCTCGGATACTTCAAAGGTACCAAATCCTACAAGCTGGATCTTGCCGCCTTTTTTCAGCTCAGCTGTTACAACATCAACAAAGGATTTCAGAACTGCTTCAATGTCTTTTTTGGATACTTCGGTTTCTTTTGCCATAGCTGCAACTAATTCTGTTTTATTCATGGTGTTTCCTCCTCAAATACTCTAACTATACTATTCGCCCAGAAGATCACTTCTTATGGTGCTTGCTTATCATTTATATACCTTTTTCCCTGTAATGTCAAGGCATTTAGACTATTATTGTTGTGGTTCTCCCGCCTTAATGGTTTTGCGCAATTCTTTTTCCCTGCGTTTGAGTTCGCTCCAGCTGAGGGCGTTCAGCTCCTCATCCTCAGGGGCAAAGATACGGGGATGCCGGAAGGTCATTTTATGTACGATTCCCTTTAAAACATCCTCCACGGAGAACAGTCCGTCCTCCTCCGCGATCACGCTGTGAAGAAGCAGGATAAAAAGCACATCCCCCAGCTCCTCGCAGAGATTATCGCTGTCTCCCATCTCACGATACCTGCTGACGCTCTCGATCACTTCCGCGGTCTCGTTTTTCAGGCACTCGATCATATTTTCATGGGTCTGGACACTGTCCCAGGGGCACTCTGCCCGAAGGCGTCTCACCACACTCAGAAGTTCATCAAAACTCTCCATCCCTCACACCTTTTCTCTCTCTTTTTTCATCAGCTCCGGAAGAATGGAAAGCAGGTGTTCCTTCTCATTCTCCTCCGGATATTCCAGCACATGATCCAAAAGCAGCTGCAGAAGCTTTCCCATCTCTTTTCCCTTTGGATATCCTGCAGCCATCAGATCTTTTCCGTTCACTGCAAGCTTTTTGAGGGAAAGACACTGGTCTTTTCGAAGGATCTCCTGATAGCATTCCTCTGCAAGGGCCATGCGGGAGAGTTTCTCTTCTCTTCTATATGTGCTCTGCGCCAGAACATCTGCCATATGCACTTCTGTATAATATGGATAGAGGTCTTCCCCCATACGGTTCACCGCTCTTCTCACGGAGGTGAGATCGGGGTTCGGCCTGCAGTCATGCCATTTCACCAGCCTTGTCACAAGGGAGATGGTCTCATTGTCATATTTCCATCTGCGAAGGATATCCTTTGCCATCTTTTCGCCGTACTCGGCGTGCTTTTTAAAGTGATCCCGGCCGGTATCATCTGTGGTTTTTGCCACAGGCTTGCCGATATCATGGAGCAGCATGGCCAGGCGAAGGATACGGTCCTCCCGCACCAGTGTAAGACTTTTTATGATATGCTCTCCCACCGTGTAGCAGTGATGGGGCGTATTCTGTTCTGTTTTCATGCAGGCATCCCATTCCGGGAAAAAGACTGCAGTCATTCCGGTATCGTAGGCCGTCCGGATATAATCCGGATGGGCGGAAACCAGGATCTTTTCCAGTTCTGTGCGGATGCGTTCCGCGCTGATCTGTTTCAGGTTCGGTGCCAGGACCGACAGGGCTTTATAGGTATTCTCCTCAATGGTAAATCCAAGCTGGGCGGAAAATCTGACGGCGCGCATGATGCGAAGTGCATCTTCTGTAAAGCGCTCCAACGGATCACCAACGCAGCGGATGATCTTCTGTTCCAGATCCTCCACACCGTGAAACAGGTCCACAAGTCCCGTTTCAGGATGATAGGCCATGGCATTGATGGTAAAATCTCTTCGCTTCAGATCCTCCTCAAGGCTGGCCGTGAAAGTTACATCTTTGGGATGTCTGCCATCCTCGTACTCTCCGTCCACCCTGTATGTGGTGACCTCAAAGCCTTCATGCTCCATCATGACGGTCACTGTGCCGTGCTGCAGCCCGGTGTCCACAGTTCTTGGAAAGATCTCCTTTACCTGCTCCGGCAGAGCCGATGTAGTGATGTCCCAGTCGTAAGGATTTCGCCCTAAAATAGAATCACGTACGCAGCCACCGACTGCGTACGCTTCATATCCATGATCTGTCAGAGCTCTTAAAATCCTTTCCACTTTCAGAGGGATATTAAGAATCATGCTATCACACTCTCTTTATTAATATGCTCTTCCCCAGTAAACCATCTTCTTAGCCGGTTTTCCGCAGCATACGCAGACATCGCTAAGGGTTTCCTGCTCAAATGGCATACAGCGGGAGGTTGCCTGTACATCTTCTTTGATCTTGTTCTCGCACTCCAGAGACTCACACCACATAGCTTTTACAAAGCCAGGTTTGGTGTTTACGATCTCCTGGAACTCATCGTAGTTGGTAGCCACATAGGTGTGCTCCTCACGGTGAGCGCGTGCACGCTCAAGCATCTCTGCCTGCATGGTGCTGAGAATCTCCTGAACCTTCTCAGTGAGCTCCTCAAATTTAACAACATATTTTTCGCGGGTATCACGGCGGCAGATCACAGCCTGTCCGTTCTCGATATCCTTAGGTCCGCACTCGATACGTACCGGAATACCTCTCATCTCCTGCTCGGCAAACTTAAATCCAGGGCTCTTGTCGGTGTCATCCACTTTTACGCGGAAGCCTGCTGCCTTCAGCTCTGCAAACAGCTCATCAGCTTTCTCAAGAACGCCTTCTTTTCTCTGCTGGATTGGAATCACAACTACCTGGGTAGGTGCAATTGCAGGCGGCAGTACCAGACCGCTGTTGTCACCGTGAACCATGATGATGGCACCGATGAGACGGGTGGTCATACCCCAGGAAGTCTGGTGTACGTACTGCAGTTTGTTTTCTTTATCGGTATACTGGATGCCGAAGGCTTTTGCAAAGCCATCGCCAAAGTTATGGCTGGTTCCGGACTGAAGGGCTTTACCGTCATGCATCAGAGCCTCAATGGTGTAAGTAGCCTCAGCGCCTGCAAATTTTTCTTTATCGGTCTTGCGTCCTTTTACTACAGGAATAGCAAGTACCTGCTCCAGGAAGTCTGCGTATACGTTCAGCATCTGGATGGTACGTGCCTCTGCCTCCTCAGCGGTAGCGTGAGCGGTATGGCCTTCCTGCCACAGGAACTCACGGGAGCGGAGGAATGGACGGGTGGTCTTCTCCCAGCGAACAACGGAGCACCACTGGTTATATACCTTAGGAAGGTCTCTGTGGGACTGGATCTCTTTCTGATAGAAATCGCAGAACAGGGTCTCGGAGGTAGGACGTACGCACATGCGCTCCTGCAGCGGCTCCAGACCACCGTGGGTAACCCATGCTACTTCAGGTGCAAAGCCCTCTACGTGATCCTTTTCTCTCTGAAGCAGAGACTCAGGAATGAACATTGGCATGTAGACATTCTCTACGCCGGTCTCTTTAAAACGTTTGTCCAGTTCGTTCTGGATGTTTTCCCAGATAGCGTAACCTGCTGGTTTGATGACCATGCAGCCCTTAACGCTGGTATAGTCGCAGAGCTCTGCTTTCTTTACCACGTCGGTATACCACTGGGCAAAATCCTCTTCCATGGAAGTGATGGCTTCCACGAGCTTCTTTTCTTTTGCCATGATTTTTTCTCCTTTTTATCTAAAATCTTCCGGGATGAAAGTGCCTTTTCTGAATAAAAAAAGAGCCCTCTGATCCCCGGTAAAGGGACCGAAAGGCTTCGGCGGTACCACCCTAATTAACAGTGTGCTTTTTATAAGCGGCTGTTCTCTCAATATCCTTTATCGCAGGAAATACGCCGTACTTCAGTTGCACGGGGCTCCGAGGCAGGTTCCATGGTTCACGCACAGGACCCTCACACCATATGGATCCCTCTCTGAGATTGCTCCTCATGTACTATTCTCTTCAACGCCTGTATATTTTGCTTTCGCTTCGATTATTCTATGCGAAAAAACAGCGGGTGTCAATACCCCCGCTGTTTTTTTGTATCTTCATAAAGACGATCGTTACAGTTCAGACGCTGTCTGAACTGTAACGGAAACGCCTACATTTGAAGTCGCTTTCAGCGAGGTGGGCGTTTCTTTGGCTATTCAACTGTATTGGCGTATAGTCAATCAGCAAGTGATTGCCTATACGAGTGAACTGTA
>JAGHUU010000157.1 GCA_018064695.1 Candidatus Blautia equi
TGACGGAGACGGCATCTACCGCGTGCGCTTCATGCCATCTTTCGAAGGAGCCTATTCCTTCACAGTAAAAGGTTCTTTCTCTGACGAAGTTTATGAAGGAGTGTTCACCGCTATCGCTCCTTCTGAGGGAAATCACGGTCCGGTTCGCGTATCCCAGACCTATCACTTTGCTTACGAGGACGGCACGCCGTACTATTCCATCGGCACCACCTGCTATGTATGGAACCATCAGAAGGATGAGCTGATTGCAAAGACTCTGGAGACTCTTAAAAACAGCGCCTTCAATAAGATCCGCTTCTGCGTATTCCCAAAGCATTATGATTACAACCTGCGGGAGCCAAGAAGCTACCCGTATGTGGGAACTCCTATGGACAGCTCCGTGCTGACCAAGGAGAATTTCTCCCAGTATACCGGAAAGGCTCCGGGAAATGATTTTGATTACATGCGCTTCAATCCGGCACATTTTCAGCATCTGGATAAATGTGTGGAAGCACTCATGGATCTTGGCATCCAGGCGGACCTCATTGTCATGCATCCTTATGACCGCTGGGGCTTCAGCGAGATGAGTGCCGAGTGCGATGATCTTTACTGGAAATATGTGATTGCCCGCCTGAGCGCAAACCGCAATATCTGGTGGTCTCTGGCTAACGAGTATGACCTCTTTCCTAAGAAGACACTGGCTGACTGGGAGCGGTATGCTTCCATCATCTGTGAAAAAGATGCTTACGGTCACCTTCGTTCCATCCACAACTGCTTTGCATTCTACGATCACAGCAGACCGTGGATCACACACTGCAGTATTCAGAGACAGGATCTCTATAAATCCGCAGAGCTTGTGAACGAGTGGCGCGCCAGATACAAAAAGCCTGTTGTACTGGATGAGATTGCTTACGAGGGCAACATCCAGCACGGCTGGGGAAATATAAGCGGACAGGAAATGACCCGCCGCTTCTGGGAAGCTTTCTGCCGCGGCGGATATCCAGGCCACGGGGAGACCTTCCTGAATGAGAATGATATCCTGTGGTGGTCCCACGGCGGAGAACTCCACGGGGAAAGTCCGGAGAGATTCAGATTCCTGCAGAAGATCATGGAGGAAACTCCGGCGCCGGGTCTCAGACCATGGGAAAAATGCAGCTGGGACGAAGTAGCCGCCTGCGAGGACGTTCCATCCTGGATCGCGCCTACCAGCTACTACATTTTCTACTACAGCTTCATGCGCCCAGGCTTCCGTTCCTTCTATTTTGATGACAACACCTTATACAAAGCAGAAGTCATCGACACCTGGAACATGACCATTGAAGATATGGGTACATTTAAAGGACACTTCAACATCCCTCTTCCAGGAAGAGAATATATGGCGATTCGTATTCGCAGAATGTAAAAAATAAGACGGCAAAGCGTATGCTTTGCCGTCTGCTTCGTTAATCAGGCATTGCGATGGCAGAAAATTTCCAGGGCTTGCCATCCTGTCAGCAATGAATCACTTCCAATGGCAAATATTCCCGAGGAATTGCCATCTCAAAACAAAGAAATATTTCCAATGGCAAAATTTTTCAAATATTTGCCATCTATGCGAAGAAAAAAAGATTTCAATGGTAAATCATTTCAAATATTTGCCATCCGCGCAAACAAGCTTTATTTCCAATGGCAAATCGTCTCAAAAAAATGCCATCTGTGCAAAGATGCTTCAAATCCGATGGCAATCGCTGTGCCATCCAGTGAAAGAAACTGTAAAATAGATGGTAAACGCGCCGAAATCAGATGCAACTGAGGTTGCGGGTTGGCGCAAGGTGCGGTTTCGCGCAATCAGAACCCTGCTACCATCTCATTAATGGCGTCCTCGGAGGCTCTCATGGCTTCCAGGGTTTTGGTGAGGAGCTGGTCGAGTTCCCAGCCAAGCATTCCGGCGCCCTTTTCGATGATCTCGCGGGAGCAGCCTGCTGCAAAAGCTTTTGTTTTATATTTCTTCTTAAGAGATTTCAGTTCCATATCCTTGGTACTCTTAGATGGTCTCATAAGCGCTGCTGCCCAGATAAGTCCGGTGAGCTCGTCTGCTGCGAAGAGAACCTTCTCCATCTCATGCTCCGGTTTGATGTCCACAGTGATCTCAAAGCCGTGGGAGCAAACTGCGTGGATGATGTCCTCTCCCACTCCGCCTTCTCTTAAAAGCTCCGGTGCCTTGATGCAGTGCTGGTCAGGATAAATCTCAAAATCGATATCGTGAAGAAGTCCCACGATTCCCCAGTACTCTGCATCCTCGCCGTAGCCCAGGTCCTGTGCGTACCATTTCATCACTGCCTCAACAGTCACTGCATGCTGCAGATGAAAAGGATCCTTGTTGTATTGTTTCAGCAGCTCCCATGCTGCTTCTCTTGTAATGTGTTCCATTTGTATTACTTCCTTTCTTAACAATTGCTGTTATTCTATCACACCACAAAAAAATCCGCCACCGGAAACCCCGGCAGCGGAATCTTTTTATACATTCATTTTTTATACGTTCAGTTTTTTCTCCATGATCCATCCGGTGACGAAGTAGATCACAATGATCATCACCACGTTGACTCCGATCATCAGCGCCAGCGTAGCATCGACGGTTGCCATCTCAGGAAGAAGTGACAGGATCCTTCCTTCCGCAATCACCAGGACAATATAGATCAGGAAGCTGATAAGGCCGCTGAACTTTCTTCCTGCAAAGAAGGTAGCGGAAATAACGATAGCCAGATATCCGTTGGTGATCATATTCATCCAGGAAGAGATAGCTCCAAAAAGTCCCAGAAATACTTCCTGTCTGGTAATGGTGATCTCCATATTGATCTGCTTCAGCATCATCTGGGCAAAATCAAGCAGTTCCTCCAGACCGTCCAGCTTGATGACCATGAAGGAAAAATCAGCGATGGCCAGAATACCGAAAATAGCACCTACAATAAGAAGGGAAAGTCCGTTCTGAAGTACCTTTGCTCCAAGAATCTGGTAAGTGCTTCTTGGGGTCAGGAACAGCATATAGCTCTGTTTGGTATTCAGATCCTGATGCATGGTGAGGATACTCTCGATTCCAATGAAGGAGGTTCCCACAATGGCACAGAGCACCAGTCCCACAATTCCCCATGTCATGCTTGTATCCTTCTCCGATAAAACACCAAACATGAAGACCAGCTGGGCAACCAGGGTGGCCACAATCAGTACATATTTGGTAAACATAGATTTTTTAAATTCGTATTTGATCAGCTTTGTCATGGTCCTTCACCTCACATTCCATAGATCTGGCGGTATTTATCCGCAACAGAAGTCTGCAGATTATTGTGCAGGTCGTCAACGGTCCACTGACCAACCATCACACTGTTCTTCATGAAGATGACATCATCCACCACGTCCTCCAGCTCATCAACCAGATGGGTGGAAAGAAGGATGATGGCTTCGCCATCTATGGATTCCCGGATGGTCTTCATGATCTCATCGCGGGCCAGAAGGTCAATGCCGTTAAGCGGCTCATCCAGCAGATATACTTTTGCTTTTCTTGCCATGGTGACAGCAATTTTAAGCTTGGCCATCATACCGGAAGAAAGTGCTTTTGTCTTCAGATCATTGGTGAGATCCATGCGGGCGATCAGCTCCTGGAATCTGTCCATGGAGAAATCGGCAAAGAAATCCTGATAATATTTGCCCACATCCTTCACTGTCATCCAGTTATAGAAATATGGCTCGGTGGACATATATGCGATCTCTTTTTTACTCTCGATTCCAATTGGTTTTCCCTTGTAGGTCATGGTTCCGGATGTAGGGAGCAGAAGGCCTGCCGCCATCTTCATCCATGTGGTCTTACCGCTGCCGTTTGGTCCAAGCAGGGCATATACTCTGCCTTTTTCCAGGCTGATGCTCACGCTGTCCACGGCTGTCTTACGCAAAAATTTCTTGGTTACTGCATTACTAGCTAACATAAGAGCGTTCTCCTTTTTTCGAAAATTAAAATCCTGCTCTGTTCTTTTCCCAAAAACTATCCCTAATCATATCAGAATCCCGCTCATTTATACAGAGACAAATTCATGAATATAGCCTGACGAATCACGGATTTTAACTATCGTTAAACAAAATGATGATAAAAAGAATGCAGCCCCAGATCCTGAGGCTGCATTCCCTGCGTATGTATAAACTCAAAGGGGGATAAGGTCAAATCAGTTCAGCTCTGTGCCTGCGGTCTCACCCTTAAGGTAAGCAGCGGCATTGTCAAGCGTTACACGGCTGATGGCGGTCAGTGCCTCAGCGGTGAAGAATCCCTGATGGGAAGTAACGATAACGTTCGGGAAGGAAAGAAGTCTTGCTGTGGTGGAGTGCATCATGATGTCGTCCTCATGATTCTCAAATACGTTATCGGTCTCCTCCTCATATACATCCAGGCCAACGCCAAAGAATTTATGTTTACGGATTCCCTCGATCAGATCATCGGTATCTACCAGGCCGCCGCGGGAAGTGTTGATAAAGATCACGCCGTCCTTCATCTTCTCAATAGTTTCCTTATTGATCATATGATAGGTGCTGTCCATCAGAGGGCAGTGCAGGGAAATGAGATCACTGGTAGCCAGAAGCCCATCCATCTCCACATATTTTACTAAAGGAAGATCCGGATTGTGGTACATATCATAAGCGATAACATTCATGCCAAAGCCGTGGCAGATGCGGGCCATGGCAGCGCCGATCTTTCCGGTACCGACGATACCTGCTGTCTTTTTATAAAGATCCACACCGGTGAGACCCTGCAGACTGTAGTTGTTCTCGCGAACACGGATGTAAGCTTTATGGATATGACGGTTTACGGACATTGCAAGGGTCATAGCCAGCTCTGCAACTGCCTCCGGAGAATAACCCGGCACACGCATAACCTTGATGCCGTATTTAGTAGCTGCGTCGAGATCTACATTGTTGAAGCCTGCGCAGCGCATCAGTACCAGTTTTACGCCTCTCTCGCTGAGAACTTTTAATACCTTCTCGCTGACATCAGCGCTTACGAATGCACAAATGGCTTCACTATCGGTTACATAGCTGGCGGTCTTAGCGGAGAGCTCGGTCTCCCAGTACTCCAGTTCCAGCTCTGGATACTCTGCTTTGATCTTATTGAAAGAATCTTTGTCATAATTTTTAGAAGCAAAAAAAGTAATACGCATGTGGGTTCCTCCTTGTTTGAGATATGATGATTTATTTAAATGGGTTCTTTTTTCTTACAAAATGGATTATAGCATATCGTTATTAATTTAACAAGTGCTTTCTGTTATTTTTTTAACATTTTTTATCTTATACAGAACAGTTCAAAATACTGTATATTTCCGCCGCAGTTTTTCAGAATATCTTTTCATTCTGCACAGGTGGTGTTAAAATAACGGACAGCGGGCGTTCTGGCACCGCTATGAAGGAGGAAAATATGAAAAAACCAAATGTGATCATGACCATAGCATCCGTTGCTGCATGTAAATTCACACGTTTTGTACTTAGAAAAACCGGCCGCGGCGGCACTGCTGTTCCCGGCATTGTAGCTATGAAGATCTCTAAAAACATTCTTGCTGCCGTTTCCGACGGTATGAAGATCGTTGTTGTCACCGGAACCAACGGAAAAACCACCAGCTGCAACATGATCGAGCATGCCCTCACCGCATCCGGCTGCAACTGTCTGCTGAATAAATCCGGTGCAAACCTGCTCCACGGCATCGCAGCTGACCTCATCAGCAATGCCACCTGGCTTGGAAAACCGAAATATGACTACGCCGTTCTGGAGTGCGACGAGGCTGCCTTAAAACAGCTGGTTCCTTTCGTAAATCCAAAGGCTATTGTAGTAACTAACCTTTTCAGTGATCAGGTAGACCGTTACGGCGGTGTGCAGAACACCCTGAAGGAGATCCGCACCGGCGTGGAGCGCAGCCCAAAATCCACTCTGGTATTAAATGCGGAGGAGCCGCTTAGCGCATCTCTGGCACTGAACGTTCCTAACAAAGTGGTTTGGTACGGACTGGACGCAAGCGTAGGCGTACAGGGAAATATCGATCTCTCCGATGCAGGCAAATGCCCGAAATGCGGCGGCGATTACGAATATGACTATCACGTATACGCACACCTGGGCGGCTTCCGCTGCAGCAAGTGCGGTCATACCAGACAGACCCCTGATGTTTCCGTCACCTCTATTGATAAGATCGCAGCCGACGGCAGCACCATCCAGCTGAAAACAGAGGGTAAAACCCAGACCGTTCATGTGGCACTTCCTGCTGTATATAATGTCTACAACGCTGCCGGCGCAGTAGCCGCAGTAAAAGCCATGGGACTTCCGTTGCAGAAAGCCATCGACTCCCTTGCAAGCGTCCGCTCTTCCTTTGGACGTCTGGAAACCTTTGATCTGAACGGAAACAGACTGCAGATGATCCTTGTTAAGAACCCTGCGGGCTGCAATCAGGCCTTCTCCTATGTCACAGGCTTTGATGAGGACTTCTCCGCCATCCTCTGTCTCAACGACAGAACCGGCGACGGCCACGATATCTCCTGGATCAACGACACCGATTACGAAAAGCTCTGCACCTGCCCACACCTGAAAAAACTTTATGTGGCAGGCGACCGTGCCGCTGACCTCTCCGAGCGTCTCCGCAAGGCAGGCGCAGGCGATGATCTCCAGACCGTAGTCACCGACTACAACAAGCTTCTGGAGTACCTGAAACAGGAAAAATACCCGATCTTCGCAATGCCGAACTACACCTCCATGATGGAGCTCCGCGCAGTGCTGAATCAGGTATCCGGAAACAAAGATTTCTGGGAATAAAAACAAAAAGTGGGACAAGGGGACAGGGGCCTGGGTCATTTTTAAATTAACCAGGTGCCTGTCCCCGAGTCCCACGTTTTGTTTTTTTTACCAGAAATCTTTGTTTCCGGAGACCGGATTGAGCCCAGCGCGGCGCTGCCTCATGGGGGTGTAGTTAGGCAATGGG
>JAGHUU010000287.1 GCA_018064695.1 Candidatus Blautia equi
GATACGCTGTAATCAGATATGGGCGATCACCCTCCCCTTTACCATGCTTTCTCATGAACAGGAATGCAGGGTGGTGAGCACGGTTTACCGATGCCTCTATACTCCATGCGGAATCCGGACTCTGGATCCGGCAGATCCACAGTTTCATCCAACTTATGGTGGAACACAGAAGATCAGGGATCTGGCTTATCATCAGGGTACCACCAGGGTATTTCCTCTGGGAGCCTTCTATAAAGCATATCTGAAGGTAAATGATTTTTCCGGGGAAGCCAGGGAGTGGGTGAAGGAGCGCCTGGCCATGATGGAACCAATGCTTCGGGAAGGCTGCATTGGGCAGCTCCCGGAAATCTACGATGGCCTGATTCCGGGTCCTTCAAAGGGATGCTTTGCCCAGGCCTGGAGTGTTGGAGAAATTCTGACCGTTTATGAGATGCTGGAGAATAAAGGGGAACAGGCAGGCACCTGTTAAGATGCCTGCCTGTATGGGAGGAACGAAATAGTTAAATGAAAGAATACACGTTTATTTATCCGGCACCGGTTCTCACCTGAAAAAATCGGCATCAGAGGAGAGCGGTATCAGAAGAGATCGGAGTTGGCCCAGTTCAGTCGTCCGTACTGACGGGTATTGAAGAGAATTTCTTTCTTGAGATTTTCAGTGAACCTTGATCCGGTGACGCGCCAGCGCCAGTTACCGTTGTCGGTGGATGGTACATTGTTGCGGGCTTTATTATCCAGTCCCAGATAATCCTGGATCGGAATGATGCAGGTCTCCGCAGTGGAGCGAAGTGCCATGGCTACCAGACATTTGTACATCTTATCATCAGGTGTGCAGAAGTCTCCCAGATAATTGCGGACCAGACTGCGCATTCGGTATCCAGGCCCTGGTACCCGCCCTGGATGGTTTCATTGTCATGGGTACCGGTGTATACGACGCAGTTGCGGCCATAGTTGTGGGGCAGATAGTCGTTGGCATATCCGATATCGTTTTTATCAAAGCAGAACTGCAGAACCTTCATGTTTGGATAGCCTGTTTCATTTACCAGCTGACGAACAGTGTTGGTCATAAACCCAAGGTCTTCTGCTACCACCTGCTTGCGGCCGAGGCGCCACTCTATAGTACGGAAGAAGTCCATACCGGGGCCTTTCTCCCAATGACCGTTTGCAGCAGAGCTGCTGCCGTATGGCACGGAGAAGTATTCATCGAAGGCACGAAAATGATCGATACGAACCACGTCATACATTCGGAACATGTACCACAGACGAGATGACCACCATTCGTATCCGGTGTTTTTATGATGCTCCCAGTTGTAGAGGGTATTCCACCAGACCTGACCATCTGCGGCGAAGGCATCCGGCGGGCAGCCGGCGGTTGCGGTCGGTACATGGTTTTCATCTAACTGGAAGAGTTCGGGGTGAGCCCATACATCGGTGCTGTTGACAGAAACATAGATCGGAATATCGCCGATGATCTGAATATGGCGGGCGTTTGCATATGCCTTCAGCCGGGACCACTGCCGGTAGAATTTGAACTGCATGTATTTCTGGAATTCGATCTCAAAATAAAGCTCACGGTTGTAATAATCGACTGCAAAATCCCAGTGCATACGGATATCTTCCGGCCATTCCAGCCAGGTGCTGCCGCCGAAGAAATCAAGAAGTGCCATAAAGAGAGCGTAATCATTCAGCCACCAGCCGTTACCGGTCAGAAACTCCTGATAGGCCGGATCTTCGTTTACATGACTGCGCTCATAGGCCTTGCGAAGAAGGACATAACGATTTTCATTTAATTTTTTATAATTAATGATACCGGACTGTCTGCCAAAATCACAGCTCTCTATTTCTTCTGCAGTCAGCACACCTTCTTCTGCCAGTTCATCCAGACTGATAAAATATGGATTTCCTGCAAAAGCAGAGTAGGACTGATAAGGCGAGTTGTCGGATCTGCCAAAGCTTGTAGGGCTGAGCGGCAGAATCTGCCAGTAGGTCTGACCGGCCTCGGCCAGATAATCAACAAAATCATAAGCAGCCTGATCAAAGCATCCGATCCCGTATCTGGATGGAAGGCTGAAAATGGGCATTAAAATACCTGCTTTGCGGTTCATGGTTTTCCTCCTTGCAGCTATAGGTTTATATGAGGAAGATTATCATAAATCTGTTATGAAATCTTGCACGATACCCGCAAAAAATCACACGATCCTTGCATAAGCTGTCTGGGTCAGAATCATAAGAGGAAAAAGAACATCATGCAGAAGAACAGACCTATACATGATTATGAAGAATATAAGGAAAAGAAATCTCACGGTGAGCGGAACTTCCCATTCAGCATTTACACCTGTTCGATTCCCAGAGACTTTCCGGAGGTCCTGATGCATTGGCATGAGGAGACAGAGATCATTTTTATAAAAGAAGGGAAAGGAATCGTCAGCGTGGATCTGGAAATGCGTGTGCTGAGCGCCCCTGCTCTGGCTTTTGTACTGCCCGGACAGCTCCATTCTATTGGGCAGTATGAAGGGGAGAGTATGGAATATGTAAACTATATTTTTCATCCGAGACTCCTCCAATCCCACAATGATGCTGTTTTTGATCAGCAGTATCTGACACCTCTATTTGACGGTACGATAGAGATTCCGGTTTTTCTGCAGGAGCATTCGCCCGGTTTTTCATCTCTGAGTGATTCATTGCTGGGCTGCGAGGAGACGGATAGTCCTCTCATGGTCAAGAGCTGCCTGTTTCAGCTGTGCAGCAGAATGAGGGAGCTTTTTCCGGAAAGGACAGGAAATACAGTCAGGAGAGAATCCATGGAGCGCATAAAAACGCTGCTTCTTTATATACAGGACCATTATAAAGAAAATATCACCGTGACAGATGCGGCAGCCCAGATTGATTTATCTGAAAACCATTTCATGAGATTCTTCAAGCAGACGCTTGGGGTATCCTTTGTCACTTATCTCAGGAATTATCGCCTGACGAAGGCGGAGGAGATGCTTTATTCCACGGATGCGAGTATCCTGGATATTGCGCAGGACAGCGGTTTTCAGAACGTTTCTTACTTCATACGGGAATTCAGGAATAAATACGGAGAAACTCCATTGAAATATCGAAGACAGAAGTCAGCCCCCTGTACTTTCCGGTAAGGCTCTGTTATGCTTTGACAAGACGATTCTGAAAGGGGAAGGATCCTTTTCAGAATTCTTCCCCTTTCGGTTCGTTTTCAACGATTTTCAGTGACTTTTGAAGGCCGCTTTTTATTGTGACAGCCCATTCTT
>JAGHUU010000268.1 GCA_018064695.1 Candidatus Blautia equi
GTTATGTTCCAGGGCTTCGCATGGAACATCAACAGCTTCGACCAGGAGGGCGTACAGCTTGGTAAGGTTCTTGCAAAGAAAGTTCTTGCAAAAGATACCGACGGCGCACTTACTTCCTACAGCAAGCTGCTTGGAATTTTCTAATTAAAATTACATATTTTACATAGAAACAGAGCCTCTACAATATGAGGTTCTGTTTTTGTGTTGCAAGATTGACGGACGCAGACAGAAAGCACCTGTACTGTGCCCAGAATACCCCGGCAACGCCCAGCCAAGCTAATCACTAACTACGACTAAGACGCTCAGGAGAGCCTTCGCGCCTAAGTCTCCGTAAGTGCTGGATCTCGTCTGGGCTAAAACCGCCTCTAAAGGCATTCTGGTCACAGTACAGGTGCTTTCTGCCTGCTGTGTGTAGGAAGATGATATATATTTTGATGATAATAGGGATTTCACTTATTAATCACGGTACAGGTTAACTCTGTCGTCCAGTTGTTAAGAGATTAAAGCTCAATCTGCAGTTCCACCGGGCAATGGTCGGAGCCGAAGATTTCGGGGTGGATGGAGGCATCCACGAGTTTATCTTTCAGGGATTCGGAGACGCAGAAATAGTCGATGCGCCATCCGGCGTTTTTCTTTCTGGCCTGGAAGCGGTAGGACCACCAGGAGTAGGCACCTTCCAGAGTAGGATAGAAGTGACGGAAGGTGTCGATAAAGCCTGCATTTAAGAGCTCGGTGAACTTGCCGCGTTCCTCGTCACTGAAGCCTGCGTTGCGGCGGTTGGTTTTGGGATTCTTAAGATCGATCTCCTCATGCGCCACATTCAGGTCTCCGCAGAAGACCACTGGTTTCTTCTCCTCCAGACCCTTTAAGTAGGCACGGAAGGCATCCTCCCAGGTCATGCGGTAGTCCAGGCGTGCCAGCTCATCCTTGGAGTTAGGGGTGTAGCAGGTGACAAAATAGTAATCGGCAAATTCCAGGGTGAGGACGCGGCCCTCGTGGTCATGCTCTTCGATGCCCATGCCCAGGGTGACACTCCGCGGTTCTTCCTTAGTAAAAGCGGCTACTCCGGAGTAGCCCTTCTTCTCCGCATAATTCCAGTACTGATGATATCCGGGCAGATCCAGGTCGATCTGTCCGGCCTGCAGCTTGCTCTCCTGAATACAGAAAATATCTGCATCCAGCGCAGCAAAGGATTCTTTAAAACCCTTCTCCACGCAGGCACGAAGCCCGTTTACGTTCCAGGAAATAAATTTCTTCATATATGATAACCTCCGGCGATCTTATTCATGTGATTCTCAGGAAAGGATACCATATCAGCCGCCTTCTTTCCACCCGTAATTGGAAAAATACGGTTCGGCCTGCGCCTGAACTGCAGTAAAAAAATCCACTTTTACCCTCAGGCTTTTCAGTATATAATAGAGAAAGAATGCATGCGGAGGACCATCCGCAGAAAGGACTATGACATGAAATTAGCCATGAGAAACGAAGTTCCTGTGGAGCTTACATGGGACCTTACTTCTATTTATAAGACCGAGGAAGACCTCCGCTCCGATATGGAGAAGGTGAAGGCCCTCAGTATCGAGATGGAGAAAAAATATAAGGGCAAACTGAATACACCTGAGATGATCGATGCCTGTCTGGATGACCTGCGGGAGAGCACCCGCCTCATCTCCCTCACCTACCAGTACTGCGAGCTGGCGGCATCTGTAGATTACTATGACAGCCACATTCAGGACCTGAACGGAAAAGCCATGAGACTGGCCTCCGAGGTGGACAGCCGCTTAAGCTTTATCTCCGGTGAGATCATGGAACAGCCGGAGGAAACTCTTAAACAGGCCATTTCCATCGCTACAGCAAACAAGCTTTATCTGAAGGACATTCTTCGCCGGAAACCGCACTATCTGCAGCCGCAGACAGAGCAGGTGCTGGCAGCCCTGGCACCAACCATCCAGGCCCCATACCAGATCTACAACCTGACCAAGCTGGCAGATATGAAATTCGATTCCTTCACCGTAAACGGACAGGAATATCCCCTTGGCTACTCCCTCTTTGAGGATAATTACGAGTATGAAGCCGATGCGGAGGTGCGCCATGCAGCATTTGACGCCTTCTCCAAAAAGCTTCGTCAGTATGAAAATACTACCGCGGCAGCATACAATACTCAGGTTCAGACCGAGAAGACCCTGGCAGATGTGCGCGGCTTCGACAGCGTGTTTGACAGCCTGCTCTTTGGTCAGAAGGTGACCAGAGAACTCTACGACCGCCAGATCAACCTGATCACAGAGAAACTGGCGCCTCATATGAGAAAATACGCAAAGCTTCTGCAGAAGATCCATGGCCTTGAGAAGATGACCTTCGCGGACCTTAAGATTGCCGTGGATCCGCAGTATGATCCAAAGGTCACTATTGAAGATTCCAAGGATTACATCCTGAAAGGCCTCTCCATCCTGGGCGGGGAATACGGGGAGATGATTCAGACCGCATACCGCGACCGCTGGGTTGACTTTGCCAAAAACCAGGGTAAATCCACCGGCGGCTTCTGCTCCAGCCCATATGGCGTGAACTCCTTCATTCTCTTAAGCTGGAATGACCGCATGGCTGATGTGTTCACACTGGCCCACGAGCTGGGACATGCCGGACACTTTAAAGCCTGCAACAGCGCCCAGTCTATTTTTGACACCGACGTTTCCACCTATATGGTAGAAGCTCCATCCACCATGAATGAGCTCATCATGGCCCACTATCTGCTGAAAACCAGCGAGGACAAACGTTTCCGCCGCTGGGTGCTCTCCTGCATGATCAGCAATACCTACTATCACAACTTCGTCACCCATCTTATGGAGGCAGCTTACCAGAGAGATGTGTATAAGATCGTGGATGCCGGCGGCAGCGTGGATGCTTCCACCTTAAGCGGCATCATGCGCGAGACGCTGGAGAAATTCTGGGGCGATGCCGTGGAGATCAACGAGGGTGCCGAGCTCACCTGGATGCGCCAGCCGCACTATTACATGGGACTCTACTCCTACACCTACAGCGCCGGCCTCACCATCGCCACCCAGGCATGCAGGCGCATTGAGAGAGAAGGCCAGCCGGCAGTGGAGGACTGGAAAAAAGTGCTGGCAGCAGGCGGAACGGTGGATCCTATCGAATTTGCCCGCATGGCAGGCGTGGACATCACCACAGATCAGCCGCTTCTGGATACCATCGCGTACATTGGCGAGATCATCGATGAGATCTGTAAACTCACAGAGGAACTGGAATAATGAGCAGCTACACTATAGAAGGTGTCCGTTTTTTACTATAGTTATAGCGGAAAAGATTGGAAACCCCTTTCGGACTGTAATTGTGACACTTGTCTTCAAGGATTTAATGTGCTAAACTGAATTTGTTGAGAAATTAGATCCATAGAAATAAAAAGAAATCCACGCACGCTTTCGGTGTGTGGATTTCTTTTTTTATGTTTTATTTTGTCTGTATCTGATTATTCATCCGCTTCCCAGCGGCCGGAAGCACCGCATGGAAGGACAAGGCCGGTCTCCTTTACAGGAAGTCCGATCTCCTGGGAGTCCACGTGGCCGTGGAATGGTGCCAGCTCGGTGGCGAGCATGTAAGTCAGTACCGCAGGAGCCAGGCCTGTGGTGTAGGAATTTAATAAGAAGAAAAGCGGTTTGTCACTTAAGATCTGTACGCAGAGCTTGATGAGAGGATGGATGGCTTCCTCGATTTTCCAGATCTCACCCTTTGGTCCTCTTCCATAGGAAGGAGGATCCATGATGATGGCATCGTATTTATTGCCGCGGCGGATCTCGCGCTCTACAAATTTCACACAGTCGTCAACAAGCCAGCGGATCGGCGCGTCGCCAAGACCGCTTGCTACGGCATTTTCCTTCGCCCAGGTAACCATGCCCTTGGATGCATCCACATGGGTAACGGAAGCGCCCGCAGCAGCTGCTGCCAGAGTGGCACCGCCGGTGTAGGCGAAAAGGTTCAGCACCTTAATAGGTCTGCCTGCATTTCGGATCTTCTCTCCAAACCAGTCCCAGTTTACCGCCTGCTCAGGGAACAGACCGGTATGCTTGAAGCTGAAAGGCTTCAGATGGAAAGTCAGATCCTTATAGTGCAGATCCCACTGCTCCGGCAGGTCAAAGAATTCCCATTCTCCGCCGCCCTTGGTGCTTCTATGATAATGGGCATTTGGTTTTTTCCATGCCCGGTTCTTCTTAGGTGTATCCCAGATGACCTGCGGATCCGGACGAACCAGCATATAATCCGCCCATCTCTCCAGCTTCTCTCCATTAGAAGTATCGATGACCTCGTACTCCTTCCAACCATCAGCAATCCACATATCTATATCTCCTATAATATTTATCGATATTTATCATTCTTAATCCTTCTTAATATATATGAATCCACCCTATTCCGCAACCCTAAAATAATCCCTGAATACCGTCCCCAGGGGTTCATACTCGAGAAAACTCTTGACATTTCGGAATTTACCATACTAAAATAAACCGATAAATGGGGAATCAATTTGATGCTGGCGTATCTGCAGCACGAGGAGGACATGATTATGAAAAAATACAGCGAAATGAGCAGAGAAGAGCTGCTCACCCTGAAAGAAGAACTTGAAAAACAGTTTGCAGAGATCAAAGCCCAGGGACTTTCCCTTGATATGTCCCGTGGTAAACCTAGTATTGATCAGCTGAACCTCTCCATGGGAATGATGGATGTTCTGAAAAGCACTGATGACTTAAGATGTGAGACAGGCGTAGACTGCAGAAACTACGGCGTTCTCGATGGAATTCCGGAGGCAAAGAGACTTCTGGGCGAGATGTCTGAGGTAGACCCTGACAAGATCATCATTTACGGAAACTCCAGTCTGAACGTAATGTTCGATACCCTTGCAAGATGTATGGGAACCGGCGTTATGGGCATGGAAGCATGGGCAAAACAGGGCGGAATCAAATTCCTCTGCCCGGTACCTGGATATGACCGTCATTTCAAAATGACCGAGTACTTCGGAATTGAAATGATCAATATTCCAATGTCCGAGGACGGACCTGATATGGACATGGTAGAAGAGTATGTAAAAGATCCTAAGGTAAAGGGTATCTGGTGTGTACCAAAATACTCCAACCCACAGGGCTACACCTATTCCGATGCTACTGTAAAACGTTTTGCAGCACTGAAGCCTGCAGCAAAAGACTTCCGTATCTTCTGGGACAACGCATACAGCATTCATCATCTCTATGATGACAACCAGGACTTCCTTCTGGAGATCCTTGACGAGTGCGAGAAAGCAGGAAACCCTGACCTCGTATATAAATTCACTTCCACTTCCAAGGTAAGCTTCCCTGGCTCCGGTATTGCAGCCGTAGCAGCATCCAAAGCAAACCTGGAAGACTTTAAGACCTCTATGGTATGCCAGACCATCGGCCATGACAAGCTGAACCAGCTTCGCCACGTAAGATTCTTCAAGGATCTGAACGGTCTCCATGAGCATATGAGAAAACACGCTGAGATCCTTCGCCCTAAATTCGAGATGGTACTGAACGTACTGGATCAGGAGCTCTCCGGACTTGGCATCGGCGAGTGGACCAAACCACACGGCGGATACTTCATCGCCTTCGATTCCCTTGAGGGCTGTGCAAAAGCCATCGTGGCAAAAGCAAAAGAAGCCGGCGTAGTAATGACCGGCGCAGGCGCTACCTACCCATACGGAAAGGATCCTAAAGATTCCAACATCCGTATTGCTCCATCCTTCCCAACAGTAGAGGATCTGGCAGCAGCTGCAAAGGTATTCGTAGTCTGCGTAAAACTTGTAAGTGTTGAAAAATTACTTGCAGAGTGATAAAATCATATATTAAGACCAGAGTGATGCGGCCGGTTCTACCGGCCGTATTTTCTGAAATAACAGGAAAAGAGATGAGTATATGAAGATTGTTGTATTAGCAGGAGGAACCAGTACAGAGAGAGACGTATCCATCGTATCCGGAACCGACATCTGTACCGCACTCCGTTCCAAAGGACATCAGGCTATATTAGTAGACGTATTCTGTGGTGTGGAGAACGTGGATTTCACCGATCCATTCCCGGCAGAGTATGATGTGCAGCAGGCTTCCCGGTATATGAAGAGCTTCAACAGCCGTATTGAGGAGATGAAAGCAACCCGCCGCAGCTTTTTCGGACCAAACGTTCTGGCCCTCTGCGAGCTGGCAGACTTCACCTTCTTAGGACTCCACGGAGCAAACGGTGAGGACGGAAAACTCCAGGCCACCCTGGACCTTATGGGAATCCGCTATACAGGAACCGATTATCTCAGCAGCGCCATCGCCATGGATAAGGGCGTGGCAAAACAGTTCTTCCGCATGCACGGCGTTCCTACTCCAAACGGAATCGTTATGGAGAAGAGCCAGCGCACTAATGACCTGAATGCCCTTGGCCTTAGCTTCCCGGTAGTTGTAAAAACTGCCTGCGGCGGCTCCAGCATTGGTGTTTACATTGTGGAAGACCAGCCATCCTTTGAGGATGCTCTGAATCAGGGCTTCTCCTATGAGGACACACTGGTCATTGAGGAGTGCATCAGAGGTACCGAGTATACCGTAGCCGTTGTGGACGGCGTGGCATACCCTATTGTGGAGATTGTTCCGCTGGAGCGCTTCTACGATTATGAAAACAAATACAAACCGGGCGCAGTAAGGGAAACCTGCCCTGCTCCGCTTTCCGAAGAAATGACCAGGAAAATGCAGGATTACGCCGTAAAAGGCTATCATGCACTGGGCCTGCAGAGCTATGCCCGCCTGGATTTCATGATGAGAGACAACGGTGAGATGTTCTGTCTGGAGGCAAACACCCTTCCGGGTATGACTCCTACCAGTCTCATCCCGCAGGAGGCAGCCGTACTCGGCATGGATTACCCATCCCTCTGCGAGGAACTGATCCGCATTTCCATGAAGAAATACGAATAAAAACGAATCACGTTTGATATAAATAAAAAAGGAGGAGCCATTTTGCATGGAGACAGCGCCGTATGCAGAACACATACGTCCTGTTCCGGCAGAATGGCTCAGTGTGATAATAAGGATGAAAAATTTAACCCCGGAAAACATTGCAAAGGTATGCGGCGGAACCTATGTGGGTCCGGATTCCCTCTTAAAAAAAGAGGTAGTCTCCATCACCACCGACAGCCGTAAAGTGGAAGAGGGCGGCATGTTTGTCCCAATCGTGGGCGAGCGCGTGGATGCCCACAAATTTATCCCGGATGTCATGAGCAAAGGTGCTCTTGTAACTCTTTCCGAGAGAGAACTGCCGGATGCGGATTACCCATACATTCAGGTGGCATCCTCCCTGCAGGCAGTGAAGGACATCGCAGAATTCTATCTGAAACAGCTGAACATCCCGGTGGTAGGCATCACCGGCAGCGTGGGCAAGACCAGCACAAAGGAAGTCATCGCTTCTGTTCTGAAGGAAAAATACAATACTCTCAAGACCCAGGGCAACTTTAATAAGGAGCTGGGACTTCCCCTCACCGTATTCCGTCTCCGAGATGAGCACCAGATTGCCGTGCTGGAGATGGGCATCAGCGACTTTGGTGAGATGACCCGCCTGGCTAAGATCGCAAGACCAGACACCAGCGTCATCACAAATATCGGCACCTGCCATCTGGAGAACCTGGGCGACAGGGACGGCGTACTGAAAGCCAAGACAGAGGTCTTCGCCTTTGTAAAGGAGAACGGTCACATTGTCCTGAACGGAGATGACGATAAGCTCATCACCGTGGAGGAATCTAACGGTATCCGTCCGGTATTCTTTGGCCTGGATGGAGATCATCCGGTATATGCTGCCGACATCGTAAGCCAGGGATTAAAAGGCAGCATCTGCACCATTCATCTCGGTGAGGAAGCCTTCCAGGTGCTGGTTCCAATGCCGGGAAGACACATGATCTACAATGCTCTTGCAGCAGCGGCAGTCGGAAAGATTTACGGTCTGACAACAGAGGAGATCAAAGCCGGTATCGAGAGCCTGGAGGCAGTCAGCGGCCGCTTCCACATGATCGAAACAGAGCGTTTCCTCATTGTGGATGACTGTTACAATGCAAACCCGATGTCCATGAAGGGCTCCCTGGATGTTCTGCAGGACGGCGCAGGCAGACGTGTAGCCATTTTAGGAGACATGGGAGAGCTTGGAAAAGACGAGATCCAGCTCCATGAGGAGGTAGGCGAGCACGCAGGACAGGTGAAGATCGATGTCTGCATCTGTGTGGGAAGCTTAAGCAAATATATGGCGGAGAAAGCAAAGGGAACAAATCCTGCGCTCACTGTCATTTATGAGCCGGACCGTGACAGCCTGCTGAAAAACCTTTCCTCCTATGTGAAGGACGGCGACACCATTCTGGTGAAGGCATCCCACTTCATGAAGTTTGAGGAAGTAGTAAAAGCGCTTGAGAATATGTGAACATAGAGATACAGGAGATAAGATATGAAAGTAGTAATTCTGGAAGCATTGAGCGTTGGAGAGGATATGGATTTCACTCCATTTGACAGATTTGGCGAGATCGTGATCTACCAGTCCAGCACAGAGGACGAGGTGGCAGACCGCGTAAAAGACTGTGATGTCATTGTGGCAAACAAGGTGCCTATGAATGAGAAGACTCTCTGCAAGGCAGAAAACCTGAAGCTGGTGTGCCTGACCGCCACCGGTATCAACAACCTGGACGGCGAGTATCTGAAAAAGAGAGGCATCGCCGCATGCAACGTGGCAGGCTATTCCACCAACGGTGTGGCACAGCACACCTTCGCGCTGATGTTCTATGTGATGGAAAAACTGAGCTACTATGACCAGTATGTAAAATCCGGCGATTATGCAAAGGGCGCAGTGTTCTCCCATTTCTCCGAGGCCTTCTGCGAGCTGCAGGATAAGACCTGGGGTATCATCGGAATGGGTGCTATCGGAACCCGCGTGGCTGAGATTGCCGCAACCTTTGGATGCAAGGTCATCTGCTACTCCGCATCCGGAAGCAAATATGACACTCCGTACGAGCAGGTGGATTTCGACGAGCTTCTTCAGAGATCCGATTTCCTGTCTGTTCACGCACCGCTGAACAAATATACAGAGAACCTGATGACCATCGATGCCTTCCGCAAGATGAAAAACAGCGCCATCTTCATCAACGTGGCCCGCGGTGCTATCGTAAACGAGGCAGATCTTTACACCGCACTCACTGAGAACGAGATCGCAGGCGCAGCGCTGGATGTACTCTGCAAAGAGCCTATGGATCCTGCAAACCCGCTGCTTAACATCAAGGACAGCAAGAAACTGATCATCACCCCTCACATCGCATGGGCAGCCAAAGAGACCGCTTCCGCGTAGTGGATGAGGTAATTAAAAATATGGACGCTTTCTTCGCCGGA
>JAGHUU010000233.1 GCA_018064695.1 Candidatus Blautia equi
GAATAAAAAATATGAGATCCGGAAGAGCAGAAATGTTCTTCCGGATCTTTTTTACTGTAAAATCCTCAAAAATCACCAATAAATTATTACGATTTCTTTAAGTTTTCGTAGATGTGGGTTTTTTTATGGAAAATCACGGCTGATTAGTATATTATAGAAACTGAGTTTTTATGATGGAAGGAAAATGGGGTAGAAAGAATTCCATCGGGGTGAAAGCTTACAACAGATAGTATCTTGTTGAGGAGAGTAGATATAATTATGAGTGACAAGGAAAAGCTTGTATCTGAGCCTGTTTCCGACGAGCAGAAAGAAACAGATCAGACATCCTGGACCGGTTTTAAGGACACTTCTGAAGGGGAAGACCTTAACGCAGGTACAGACATCGGCCTTTCTGGAAACGACGACTATGATTCCGAGTTCATCAGCAACTCCACCATTCCAATCGGAGATGCTACTATCAACATGGCTCTGAATGATGATCTTCCGAATGTCGATGTGATCGAAAACGAGGATGCAGAATTAAAACCACTTCCCGGCGAACTGGAGCTAGACGACACAGAGGATGACGACTTTGATCTGGAGGCAGCTATTATCAGCGCCCTTCCTGCAGAGGAGGCTTCCCCGGCAGTCGACCCGCTTGAGGATGACCTGGAAGGCTTCTATATGGGCGAACCGGAGGAGAACACCGACTCCGAGGAGTATGTCGCATCACCTAAGAAAAAACGTGACAAATCCGCCCGCCCTCTGGCAATGGCTGCAGCAGCACCTTTAGCAGGTGCCCAGGCTGATGCTTCCAATCAGAACGGCGATGCAGCAAATGCAGCAGGCGAGGATGCTCCGAAACCTAAGAAAAAACATAAATTCCTGAAATGCGCCGGTATCTTTGTGTGCATGTTAGGAGTCGCAGCGGGAACCGCCTACGCAGGTGTTTCCTACTACTTTACCGATAAATTCTTTGACGGAACCACCATCAATGGCATGGATGTCTCCCGCCTGACCGCAGACCAGGTGGAAAACATCATAAAGAGAAGGATCGATGAATACAGCATTCAGGTCTCTTCCCGCGAGCAGGAGCCGCAGGTGATCAGCGGCGACGCCATCAACTACCGCTATCAGTCCGAGGGCGAGGTTCTGGCGCACTTAAAAGAGCAGAAGCCATACGAATGGATCCTGGGCTACATTGAGCCAAAGACCTTCAGTGTAAAAGAGACCGTAACTTACGATAAGAACCTCTTAAAAACCGAGATCCAGAATCTGGAGTGCGCAAAAGCAGAAAATCAGGTTCTTCCTGAGGACGCTTACGTAATGTACGAGGACAACAACTTCTCCATCATTCCTGAGACAGAGGGAACCACCCTCAATATCAAACAGGCTTACCTGGCTCTGGAAGCAGCAGTCAGCGAGGGGGAGAGCGCAGTAGACTTTAATGCATCACCTGAAGCCTACGAGGAAGCCAAAGTAAAACAGGACGATCCGGGACTTCAGTCCACACTGGATGCCTGCAACAACTTTGCAAAAGCCAGCATCACCTATGATATGGGCCGCGAGTCTGTAACACTGGATGGAAGCACCATCAAGGACTGGCTGCTTTTTGACGACAACAACCAGCTTATTCAGGATCAGAAGGTCTTTGAAGACCACATTGGTGCCTTTGTGGATGAGCTGAAAAAGAAATATGACACAGTCGGAACTGACCGCGAGCTCATCGCCACCACCGGCAGACTTGTTACCGTCCATGGCAATTACTATGGCTGGTCCATTGACAGAGCAGCAGAGGTAGCGCAGCTTGCCGAGGATATCCGAAACGGCGTAGTTACCACTCGCGAGCCAATCTATGCAAGACGCGGCCACGAGCGCAACGAAAGAAACGACTTTGGTGATACCTACATCGAGGTAGACCTTGCATACCAGCATATGTACTATTACTCCGATGGCGAGATCATCTTTGAATCCGATATCGTATCCGGCAATCCAAACCTGGAAGGCCGTGCAACACCACCGGGAATCTTCAGCCTTGACTTTAAAAAGACCGATGAGATCTTAAGAGGCCAGCAGGATGCAGAGGGCAAATACGAGTACGAGACCCACGTTGACTACTGGATGCCATTCAACGGCGGCGTTGGTTTCCACGACGCTCCATGGCAGCCATGGTTCGGCGGCGATCTTTTCCTCTGGAACGGATCCCACGGATGCATCAACCTCCCTCCGGAGGCAGCAGCCAGACTGTACGACATCATCGATTACGGTGTTCCGATTATCGTATTCAACTAATATTTCAATCATAAAAAATGCACCGCAGTTACGTTCAACTGCGGTGCTCTTTTTTGTCTGATTTTTGATAATTATAAGATATCCAGAAGATCCATAGGCTTTCTGATCACGGCATATGGGTTTTCCACCCGGCCGAACCCGTAGGAAGCAAAGATGAACGGTACGCCGGCCTTCTCGCAGGCATTGAAATCTCCAAGGGTATCGCCAACATAGATCGGTGCTTTCAGGTCGTTCTCGCGAACCACCTGCAGGATGTTCTCTGCCTTGGCATTTCCGGTATCGCCCGGGCAAAGGTGACCGGTGAAGTATGGATCAAAGCCGGTGGCCTTTAAGAAGGTCTCGATATAGCCTGCCTCGCAGTTGCTTACAATAAAGAGAGTATAGCGGGCGGAGAGCTGCTTCAGGGCTTCCTCCAGATCCTCATAAAGTGGTGCGCATTCCTTTTCCAGTGCGCGGTGCTCTGCCTCGCAGCAGGCATCCACCAGGCGGAGCTGTTCCTCCTTTGGATAATCGGCAAAAATAACTGCTGCGATATCAGAGAGCAGTTTCCCAAACAGGGACTGGAGTCTCTCAGAAGTTACTTCAATATCTATATGCTCCTCGTTTTTCAGATATTCTGTCCAGGCTGCGGCCACGATATCGGTGGAATTCCAGAGGGTTCCGTCCACATCAAAGATCACACCGTCAAATTTCTTTTCTTTCATATCAGTATAGTTTCCTTTCTGACCATTTATGTAACATAATTCTAGCGGAGGAAACCGCAAAAATCAACTGACATTTTCCGACACATATGTTATGATAGTGCGTGCGATGGGGAGAATTCCCATAGAAGAGAGAGAAAAAAATGAAACAGGATTTTGTGTACCCGCTGCTTGCCTGGTATGCAGCGAACAAGCGGAGCCTCCCCTGGCGGGATCAGAAAAATGCATATTATACCTGGGTGTCGGAGATCATGCTGCAGCAGACCCGTGTGGAGGCTGTAAAGCCCTATTTTGCCCGCTTCATAGCGGAGCTGCCGGATGTACAGGCCCTTGCGTTATGCCCGGAGGATAAGCTGATGAAGCTCTGGGAAGGGCTTGGCTATTACAACCGCGTCCGGAATATGCAGAAAGCCGCCATTCAGGTTATGGAGGAGCATAATTGTGTCCTGCCGGCTTCCTACGAAGCCCTGCTCTCTTTAAAGGGAATCGGCAATTATACCGCCGGAGCCATCGCATCCATTGCCTACGGAATTCCCGTTCCGGCAGTGGACGGAAATGTTTTGAGAGTGATCAGTCGTCTCACGGAGAATCCGGGGGATATCATGAAGCAGAGCGTGCGCCGTCAGGTGGAGCAGGAGCTTGGCGAAGTGATTCCGAAGGATCGTGCCGGGGACTTCAATCAGGCGATGATGGAGATCGGTGCCATGGTATGTGTACCTAACGGCGCACCGAAGTGTGAGGAATGTCCCATCCGTTCATGCTGTCTTTCTGCCATCCACGGTACCGTGGATATGTATCCGGTGAAATCCGGTAAAAAAGAGAGAACTGTACAGGAGCTCACAGTACTTCTTATCCAGGACGGAGCGCTGACTGCGCTTAAAAAACGGCCGGAGAGAGGACTTCTGGCAGGCCTTTACGAGCTGCCGAACATTCCGGGACACCTTGATCAGGAGGAGACCATACAATATGTGGAGAGTCTTGGTCTGGAACCCCTTCACATTGAATCGCTGGGGGAAGCGAAACATATTTTTACGCATATCGAGTGGAGAATGATCGGATATAAGATCCGCGTATCCTCCCTCACGGAGCCGGATATCCCGGAGATGCTCTTTGTGGGCAGAAAGAAGACTGCCGAGGAGCTTGCCGTTCCGTCTGCGTTCCGGGCGTATGCGAAACATATGCATCGCTAGAATTTAATTGTTTTGCAAAAAAGGTCTGAAATAAAAATGGTATGTAATAAAAAATGCTGACAAATAAAAATATTTGCCGCAGATTGGAGAGAATATGAAATTATTGTCAATTGCAATACCAAGCTACAATTCTGAAGCATACATGGAAAAATGTATCAAATCACTGCTTCCGGGCGGCGAGGATGTGGAGATCCTCATCGTAAACGACGGTTCCAAGGATAGAACAGGGGAGATCGCTGACGAATATGCCAGAAAATACCCAACCATCGTACGCGCCACCCATCAGGAAAACGGCGGCCATGGCGAGGCAGTAAACGCCGGACTTAGAAACGCCACCGGACTTTACTACAAAGTTGTTGACAGTGATGACTGCGTAGCCAGAGAGCCATATAAAAAGATCCTTGAGACACTTCGCAAATTTGTGGAGAGCGGAGATCTTGCTGATCTTCTCATCAGCAACTACGTTTACGACAAACAGGGTGCAACCAAAAAGAAAGTCATCCAGTACCGCCATTATCTTCCAAAAGAGGAGATGTTCGGCTGGGATCAGGTAAAACCTATGCCAAAGGGAACTTATTTCCTTATGCACTCCCTGATCTACAGAACAGAGCTGCTCCGCGAGTGCGGCCTGGAGCTTCCAAAGCACACCTTCTATGTAGACAACCTCTTTGCTTTTGAGCCTCTTCCATATGTACAGAAGATGTATTATCTGGATGTGAACTTCTATAAATACTTCATCGGCCGTGATGACCAGTCCGTAAACGAGGCTGTTATGATCCGCCGAATCGATCAGCAGCTCCGCGTGAATAAGCTCATGGTGGATGTAATGCATGAGGCCAAGTTCCCGAACCG
>JAGHUU010000276.1 GCA_018064695.1 Candidatus Blautia equi
ATCTCGGAAGCAAACTGGAAGTCCATGGTAAAGTTTGCGGAGAAGGAACAGTATGTCCTTTGCACTGCCGTCATTGATGGGGAGGAGATCAAAAATGCAGCGATCCGCCCCAAAGGCAATTCTTCTCTGAGTGCCATAAAATCACAGGACAGCGATCGCTTTAGTTTTAAAATAGAATTTGACCACTATAAAAAGAATCATACCTACCACGGACTGGACAAGCTGGCTCTGAACAATCTTGGACAGGATGTCAGCTGTATGAAGGATTATCTGACTTATCATATGATGAACGAAGCAGGAATTGCAGCACCTTTATCCAGTTATGTTCACATGAAATTAAACGGAGAAGATTTTGGTCTCTATCTGGCCGTGGAAGGCATTGAGGATTCTTTTGCTCTCCGAAATTATGGGGAGGATTTTGGAAATCTATACAAGCCGGAGAGCTTTCGAATCGACACCGTAACACTGGGAAATTTTCTCAGTATAAAGGGATCCCCTTACGGCGAAGATAATCCATTTGAAAAAGACTATTCCATATTGGAACCCGGAGATCGTGTGGATATTCTGGGCAGTGTAGTGCGCGGACCTTTTGAAGCCTGCTTTGGAGATCTGATGGAACCGGCAGCTTTGAAATATGTGGGAGAGGAAGCAGATAAATATAAGGTGTTCTGGGATTCCGCAGTATTTGACATTACAGAGGAAGATCAGCGATCTTTGATCCACGCCCTGAAAAAGCTGAACTCTTCCGACCACCCGCAGGCAGCCATGGATGTGGACAGTGTGATTCCATATTTTGTAGTTCATAATTTTATGAATAATTATGATGGCTATACAGGTGTTTTCGTCCATAACTATTATCTCAGAGAAAAAGACGGTGTACTCTCCATGATCCCATGGGACTATAACCTGGATTGCGGTATTTTTACTTTTGAATCCGCGGTAAAAAGCATTATGGGAGAGGATTCTCCTTATCAGGTGGAATTAAAGGTCGGAAACGCCATGGATGATAAAACCAGCATGGTGAATTATCCTATTGACACTCCTACATTTACTGTGGACGTGGAAGATCGCCCGCTGCTATCTGCGGTTCTGAAAAATGAACAGTATCTGAAACAGTATCATGAAACATTTCAGGCATTTCTGGATCAGTATTTCCACACAGGAAAATTTGAAGAGGTCTATCAGAGAGCATGGGACAATATAGCACCGTATGTGAAAGCAGATCAGACCTTTTATACTTATGAACAGTTCCGGAAAGCATCAGATGCTGTACACCTATATTGTGTATTGAGGGAAAAAAGTATTCAGAGACAGTTAGATGGTATCCTGCCGGCAACGATGGAAGGGCAGAGGAGGGATTACAGAAATCTGGTAGACGCCTCTTATGTGGACCTTGCTTCCAGCGTTACCTTTGACAGCCTGGTGTTAGGCATACGATCCCAGGATATCATTGAGATCCTGGATGCCATTGCAGGAGAAAAAACGCATAATTCGGATGGTGTGACCGAGGTGATAGCCGAAGCCGCCGAAGAACCCTCTGCAATTGTGGGAATTATTGGCCGCGTAATCTCTTCCAGCAGAATCCTGAAAAAAGCAATTCTTTCAGCCATAAAAGGCCCTGCACTGTTTCTTCTTTCTGTTTTGGGACTTGTGATTTCTATCAAACGCATAAAGAAATACG
>JAGHUU010000047.1 GCA_018064695.1 Candidatus Blautia equi
AGAACTGGATCAGGAGCTGTCGGAAGCAGATGATTGTCCTGCAAGGCGGAGCATCCGGGAAGAACAATTCTCTTCCGGGCAGCAGCTCAGCCAGCTCTGTATTCCGTTAGAGCAGCCGCTTCTGATCTCCGAAGCCATGGATAGAAATACAGTGGCCTGCCCTCTTATGGAATCGAAGGGACAGGTCTCCGCCGAATTTGCCTACTTCTACCCACCCGGAATCCCGGTGGTAGTTCCCGGCGAGCGCATCACGGAAGAACTGCTTTTGCGCATCACCGAATACCTGAACCGGGGTTTTGCCCTCCAGGGGCTTGCAGATTACAGCGGCCATACGATCCGTGTGGTAAAATAATAGGCGGGCAATTGTGCATAATAAAACTATGCAACCCACGAAAATTTTGCTATAATAAAATGGAATGTGCTAATCAAAGGAGGGATTGTATGCTTGGTTTTAACAACATCATCGGACATGAAGAAATAGTGAGATATTTAAGAAATGCCATAGAATCAGGCAAGATATCCAACTCCTACCTCTTCTCCGGCGCCCACGGCTCCGGAAAGAAGCTCATTGCCGGCTCCTTTGCCATGGCGCTGCAGTGTCAGGAAAAGGGCGTGGATCCATGCGGCAAATGTGATTCCTGCAAAAAAGCCCTCGGCAAAAACCATCCTGACATCGTGACCGTCACCCATGAAAAACCGGGAACCATCACCATCGATGAGATCCGTGACCAGCTGCTGCATGATGTGGCCATCAAGCCATACTACGGTCCGTACAAGATCTACATCGTTCCGGATGCCGACCTCATGACCCCGCAGGCTCAGAACGCCCTGCTGAAAACCATCGAGGAACCGCCGGAATACGCTGTGATCATCCTGCTGACCCATAATGCGGACACTCTTCTGGAGACCATCCGCTCCAGATGCGTAAAGCTGGAATTAAAAGTGGTGGATGATAAGCGAGTAAAACAGTATCTGATGGAAAACCTTCAGGTACCGGATTACCAGGCAGAGATCGACGCCTCCTTTGCCCAGGGCAGCATCGGCAAAGCCAAGGAAGCCGCTACATCAGAGGAATTTGCCGCCATCACAGAAAAGGCACTGCATATTCTGAAAAACGCATCAGCTATGGAGGTCTATGAACTCACAGCAGAGATCAAGAGCCTCACAGCTGAGAAAAACAATATAAACGAATACCTGGATCTATTCCAGTTCTGGTTCCGGGATGTCCTTATGTTTAAGGCAACCAGGGAGATCGACCATCTTGTTTTTAAACAGGAATTAAATTATATCAGGGAACAGGCCAGAGAGCGCTCTTATGAGAACATCGAGAAGATCCTCGAAGCGCTGGAGAAGACAGCCGTCCGTCTCCGCGCAAATGTTAACTTTGAGCTTGCGCTGGAACTTCTGTTTCTGACGATCAGGGAGAAATAAAATGATTAAAGTAGTAGGAGTAAGATTCCGAAACGTTGGAAAAATATATTACTTCGATCCAAAGGATTATGAAATAAAAGCGGGAGACCACGTTATTGTGGAGACCGCCCGCGGTATCGAGTACGGCAAGGTCGTACTGGGAAACCGCTCCGTAACAGATGATAAAGTCGTACATCCTCTTAAAGAAGTGCTCCGCGTAGCCACGAAGGAGGATGATGAGCGAGAGATCCAGAACCGTGCCAGAGAGCGCGAGGCATTTAAGATCTGCCAGGCCAAGATCCGTGAGCACGAGCTGGATATGAAGCTCATCGACGCTGAATATACCTTCGACAACAACAAAGTATTATTCTACTTTACCGCCGACGGCCGTATCGATTTCCGTCAGCTGGTAAAGGATCTGGCAGCAGTATTTAAGACCCGTATCGAGCTCCGTCAGATCGGTGTCCGCGATGAGACAAAGATCCTTGGCGGAATCGGCATCTGCGGCAGATGCCTCTGCTGTCACACCTATTTATCCGAGTTTGCACCTGTATCCATCAAGATGGCCAAGGAACAGAACCTGTCCCTGAACCAGACCAAGATCTCCGGTGTCTGCGGAAGACTTATGTGCTGCCTGAAAAACGAGCAGGAGACCTACGAGGATCTGAACAGAAAGCTCCCCGGTCTCGGCGATCAGGTAACCATGCCTGACGGTATGACCGGAAATGTCCAGAGTGTAAATGTCCTTCGCCAGATGGTCCGCGTAATTTACGAGGCCAACGATGAGAAGGAAGTAAAGGAATTTGCAGTCAGCGACCTGAAATTCAAACCAAGAAAGAAAAAGATCAAGATCTCTGAGAAGGAAATGAAAGAGCTTCAGGACCTGGAAGACAGAGGAGGAGACTCCAAATTAAATGAAAAATAATCTCGTAAAACCGGGCGAACGCCTGGATGATCTGCAGAACGGATATTACGTGATTCAGGATCCGGAAAAATTCTGTTTCGGCATGGACGCCGTACTTTTATCCGGCTTTGCCAGAGTAAAAAAAGGAGAAAAAGTACTGGATATGTGCACGGGAACCGGCATCGTCCCCATTCTTCTCCGGGCTAAGACGGAGGGAAGAGATTTCACAGGACTGGAGATCCAGGAATCCTGTGCGGAGATGGCGGGCCGCAGTGTTTCCTATAACGGGCTGGAAGAAGAGATTCGGATCGTACAGGGAGATGTGAAGGAAGCAGCCGAACTTTTTGGGGCGGCTTCTTTTCATGTGGTGACCTGTAATCCCCCGTATATGATCGGTCAGCATGGGCTGCAGAACCCTGACCAGCCAAAGGCCATTGCAAGACATGAGATCCTCTGCACACTGGAGGATGTGGTGAGCCGGGCTGCCAGAGTGCTGGACGACAGGGGCCGGTTCTATATGGTCCACAGACCTTTCCGCCTTGTGGAGATCATGAATATCCTGACAAAATACAAGCTGGAGCCCAAGCGCATGCAGCTTGTGTACCCATACGTGGACAGAGAGCCCAATATGGTGCTGATAGAAGCCCTGAAGGGCGGAAATTCCAGAATTACAGTGGAGCCTCCGCTGATCGTCTATGAAAAGCCGGGCGTCTACACAAAGTCCATTCTGGAGCTCTACGGAAAAGTCTGAGACAATATCAGAAGAACCACGAAATACCATCGGAAAAGGAGGAGACAGACATGAGCGGTAAACTGTTTTTATGTGCCACTCCCATAGGAAATCTTGAAGACATAACGTTTCGTGTGCTCCGCACCTTAAAAGAAGTGGACCTGATCGCTGCGGAGGATACCAGAAACAGCATCAAGCTTCTGAACCATTTTGATATAAAGACCCCCATGACCAGCTATCATGAGTTCAATAAGATCGAAAAAGCCTATGTCCTCATCGACAAGATGAGAGAAGGCCTGAACATCGCCCTCATCACAGACGCCGGAACCCCCGGCATTTCCGATCCGGGAGAAGACCTGGTACGTCTCTGTTATGAGGCGAGCATAGAAGTGACATCCCTGCCTGGCCCTGCCGCCTGCATCACAGCCCTCACCCGCTCCTGTCTGTCCACCAGAAGATTCGCTTTTGAAGCCTTTCTCCCTATGGATAAAAAGGAGCGGAAGCAGATCCTGGATGAGCTTGTAAATGAGACCAGAACCATCATTCTCTATGAGGCGCCTCACCGCCTTGTAAGAACCCTGGAGGAGCTGAGAGAAGCCCTTGGAAACCGCAGGATGACCCTCTGCCGTGAGCTCACCAAGCGCCACGAGACAGCTTTTCAGACCACGATCGATGATCTGCTGCACTACTATGAGACAGAGAAGCCTCTGGGCGAATGCGTGCTGGTGGTGGAAGGCAGAAGTCATGAGGAATTAAAAGCCGAGGAACAGGCCTCCTGGGAGAGCATTTCCATAGAAGAGCACATGGCAATTTACGAAGGCAAGGGCATGTCAAATAAGGATGCCATGAAGCAGGTTGCAAAGGATCGAGGCGTAACAAAACGCGATATTTACCAGTATCTTCTGGAGCAGAAAGAGAAATAAAATAATACACGGAATTATATAAAAAAACGGGCATTTCCGGAGGCGGAAACGGCCCGTTTTTCTGTTTTTTTATTTGTAAAAAAGAGGGTTTGTGTGGTATAATAAACCATGTATGAGTCTGTCCGTAAGCGAAAGAGAAATTTCTTATTATAATGTATTTTTACAGTATAATGTTTTTTCCGGAGAAAGACAGAACCATCTATGTGAAACAGGGAATAATAGAATCGGTTTTCCGGAGAGGATCCATCACCGGAAAACCGCAGAAATAAATCGATATTTACAGGAGGAAACACATGGGCGCAGAAAACACAACATACGGTGCGGATCAGATCCAGATCTTAGAGGGTCTGGAAGCAGTTCGTAAGAGACCGGGTATGTACATTGGAAGTACTTCCAGCCGCGGTCTGCACCATCTGGTATATGAGATCGTGGATAACGCTGTGGATGAAGCCTTAGCCGGCTTCTGTACCGAGATCCAGGTCATCATAAATCCGGATAACTCCATCACAGTTATAGATAACGGACGAGGCATTCCGGTTGGCATCAACCAGAAGGCCGGCATCCCTGCAGTTGAAGTCGTATTTACCATTCTTCATGCCGGCGGAAAATTCGGCGGCGGAGGGTACAAGGTATCCGGCGGACTTCACGGCGTAGGCGCATCCGTAGTAAATGCTCTTTCCGAGTGGGTGGAGGTAACCATCTACCGCGAGGGCAAGATCCATCAGCAGCGCTACGAGCGCGGCAAGACCATGTATCCTTTAAAGGTCATCGGCACCTGCGAGGAGGAGAGAACCGGTACCACCGTCACCTTCCTTCCGGACAAACAGATCTTTGAGGAGACCGTTTACGACTACGACATCCTGAAACAGAGAATGAGAGAGATGGCTTTCCTTACCAAAGGCCTTCGCATCGTGCTTCAGGATACAAGAGAGGGCATTGCCCAGGAGAGAGTCTTCCATTACGAGGGCGGTATCCAGGAGTTCGTCTCCTATCTGAACCGCAGCAAGGAAGCCCTTTATCCAACCATCATCTACTGCGAGGGCGAAAAGAACGGCGTGGCCGTGGAGGTAGCCTTCCAGCACAACGACTCTTATACAGAAAACAGCTACGGCTTTGTTAACAACATCAACACTCCTGAGGGCGGTACCCACATCGTAGGTTTCCGTAATGCCATTACCAAAACCTTTAACGAGTACGCCAGAAAGAACAAGCTTCTCCGCGACAGCGAGCCAAACCTCACCGGTGACGACATCCGTGAGGGTCTGACCGCCATCGTAAGCGTTAAGATCGAGGATCCTCAGTTTGAGGGCCAGACCAAACAGAAGCTTGGCAACAGCGAGGCCAAATCCGCCGTAGATTTTGTGGTAAGCAAACAGCTGGAGATCTTCCTGGAGCAGAACCCATCCGTGGGTAAAGCCACCATAGAGAAATCCATCCTGGCACAGAGAGCCCGTGAGGCAGCCAGAAAGGCCCGTGAGCTCACCAGAAGAAAATCAGCCCTTGACAGTATGGCCCTTCCGGGAAAACTGGCAGACTGCTCCGATAAGAACCCTGAAAACTGCGAGATCTACATCGTAGAGGGAGACTCCGCAGGCGGCTCCGCAAAGACCGCCCGCAACCGTGCCACCCAGGCTATCCTTCCTCTCCGCGGAAAGATCCTGAACGTAGAAAAAGCCCGTATGGACCGCATTTACGGAAACGAGGAGATCAGAGCCATGATCACCGCTTTCGGAACCGGCATCCATGAGGACTTTGACATCACCAAGCTCCGCTATCACAAGATCATCATTATGACCGATGCGGACGTAGACGGTGCCCACATTGCCACCCTTCTTCTCACCTTCCTGTACCGCTTCATGCCGGAGCTCATCAAACAGGGATATGTATACCTGGCACAGCCGCCTCTTTACAAGCTTGAGAAGAACCGCAAGGTATGGTACGCATACTCAGATGCAGAGCTGAACCAGATCCTTGAGGAGGTAGGCCGCGACAGCAACAACAAGATCCAGCGTTACAAAGGTCTTGGCGAGATGGATGCGGAACAGCTGTGGGAGACCACCATGGATCCTGAGAAGAGAATCCTTCTCCGTGTGACCATGAACGAAGAAGCCGAGTCCGAAATCGACCTCACCTTCACCACCCTTATGGGAGATAAGGTAGAGCCTCGAAGAGAATTCATTGAGGAGAACGCAAGATTCGTAGAAAACCTTGACATCTAACCGATTCTGCTTTGACAGAATATTTCTGATAAAAATTCTAGGAGAAAAGAATGGAAGATAACATTTTTGATAAAGTCCATGACGTGGACCTTCAGAAGACCATGGAAAAATCCTACATCGATTATGCCATGAGTGTTATTGCATCCCGTGCCCTTCCTGACGTGCGAGATGGTCTGAAGCCTGTACAGCGTCGTGTTTTATATTCCATGATCGAGCTGAACAACGGTCCGGATAAGCCGCACAGAAAATGCGCCCGTATCGTTGGTGATACCATGGGTAAATATCATCCTCATGGTGACAGCTCCATCTATGGTGCACTGGTAAATATGGCCCAGGAATGGTCCTTCCGCTATCCGCTGGTAGACGGCCATGGAAACTTCGGTTCTGTGGACGGCGACGGCGCAGCAGCTATGCGATACACCGAGGCCCGCTTAAGCAAGATCTCCATGGAAATGCCGGCGGATATCAATAAAGATACCGTAGATTTCCAGCCAAACTTTGATGAGACAGAGAGAGAACCGGTTGTTCTCCCGTCCCGCTATCCAAACCTTCTGGTAAACGGTACCACCGGTATCGCAGTAGGTATGGCAACCAACATCCCGCCTCATAACCTTCGCGAGGTCATCTCTGCTGTAGTAAAGATCATTGATGACATCAAAGAGGGAAATGAGACCTCCATCGAGGACATTCTGGATATCGTAAAAGGACCTGACTTCCCAACAGGAGCCATGATCCTCGGAAACAGAGGTATTGAGGAGGCGTACCGCACCGGTCACGGAAAGATCCGCGTCCGTGCCGTATCCAATATCGAGACCCTCCCGAACGGCAAATCCCAGATCATTGTCACAGAGCTCCCATATCTGGTAAACAAAGCCAGACTGATCGAAAAGATCGCCGAGCTCGTGCGCGATAAAAAGATCGACGGCATCACCGACCTTAACGACCACTCCAGCCGTGAGGGCATGAGAATCGTCATCGACCTCAGAAAAGACGTAAATGCAAACGTCATCCTGAACCAGCTTTACAAGCATACACAGCTGCAGGATACCTTCGGCGTAAACATGCTCTGCCTGGTAAACACCAACGGCAGCCTGGAGCCAAAGGTCCTTCCGCTTCTCGATATGCTGAAATACTACCTGGCTCATCAGGAAGAGGTCGTAACCAGAAGAACAAAATACGAACTGAATAAAGCCCGCGAGCGCGCCCACATCTTAGAGGGACTCTTAAAGGCTATCGATAATATCGACGAAGTCATCCGTATCATCCGCGGATCCGAAAATGTACAGGCAGCTAAGGCGACCCTCATCGACCGCTTTACCCTCACCGACGTACAGGCACAGGCTATCGTGGATATGCGTCTCCGCGCTCTCACTGGATTGGAAAGAGAGAAGCTGGAAGCAGAGTACAAAGAGATCATGGAGAAGATCGCATACCTGGAGACTATCCTTGCAGACAGAAACGTCCTGCTCGGTGTTATCCGCGAGGAGATCCTCCTCATCTCCGAGAAATACGGCGACGACAGAAGAACCTCCATCGGCTATGACATCTACGATGTGACCACAGAGGACCTGATCCCGAATGAGAACACCGTCATCACCATGACAAAGCTTGGCTATATCAAGCGTATGACCGTGGACAATTTCCGCGCACAGAACCGCGGCGGCAGAGGCATCAAGGGCATGCAGACCATCGAGGACGACTACATTGAAGAACTCCTCATGACCACGACCCATCATTACCTGATGTTCTTTACCAACACCGGTCGTGTATACCGCCTGAAAGCTTATGAGATCCCTGAGGCCGGCAGAACAGCCCGCGGTACTGCTATCATAAACATCCTCCAGCTCATGCCGGGAGAAAAGATCACAGCAGTCATCCCGATCCGCCAGTTCGAGAAGGATCACTACCTCCTTATGGCCACCAGAAAAGGTCTCATCAAGAAGACGGACATCGAGGAATACTCCAATGTCCGCAAGACCGGCCTTGCAGCCATCGTTCTCCGCGAGGATGATGAGCTCATCGAGGTAAAATATACAGACAACAAAAAAGATGCCATCCTGGTAACCAAGGACGCCATGAGCATCCGCTTTAAGGAGACCGATGTCCGTCCTACCGGCCGTGTTTCCATGGGTGTCCGCGGTATTGAGCTGAACGATGGAGACGAAGTGGTATCCATGCAGCTGAGCTCTCAGGGAGACTACCTCCTCACCGTATCCGAAAACGGACTGGGCAAATGTTCCCTTATGTCCGACTTCAACGTTCAGAACCGAGGCGGAAAGGGTATCAAGTGTTATAAGATCACTGATAAGACCGGAAATGTGGTAGGTGCCAAAGCAGTCAATGCCGAGAATGAGATCATGCTCATCACCACAGAGGGAATCATCATCCGTATCTCCTGCGGCGATATCTCCGTGCTTGGAAGAATCACCTCCGGCGTAAAACTCATGAACCTTGCAGAGGGCGTAAAAGTAGCAAGCTTTGAAAAGGTAAGAGAGAAAAAAGAAGAAGCACCTGCGGAAGCAGTATCCGAAGAAACAGCATCTGAAGAAGCAACAGAAAACAATGAGAAAGAAGAGGGCGAGGCATGAATAAGATAAAGAAAAGCCTGCTGGCCCTGATGGTCACTCTTCTTGTTTTTGGAATGACCGGATGCGGCGGCGGTCACGCAAATCCTACAGGAATTGTTAAGTCCCTGATTGAAAACTACTTTGAGGGAAAAGAGAAAAAGATCAGAGACTGTTACGGAAAGAAGGACGACGCAAGCGAAGACCTCCAGAAGGAGATCCAGGCCATGATCAGCTACATAAAGGCTCACGAGGCCGCAAAGCTTAAGATCGTGGACTGTAAGGCCCTTTCCGAGACAGATTCTTACACCTACGTATACATCACCTACAACCTGGTCATGGAGGATGAGAAGGAATTCCCATGTGTCGGCACTTATATGGTAAAAGAGGTCGACAGAAAATATTACGTAGTACCGACCGGCGAGGTCACTGCAGAGATGAGTGCCCAGGCCATCACAGACTACGAAGAGTTCATGACCACAGATGCTTATAAAGAGTACAGAAGAGCTTACGATACCTTTATCAAAGAGCATCCGGGATATGAAGAAAAAATAGCAGGAAAGCTGGGCTGATGATATGAAGAGAATCCTACTGATGGTTTTCAGAAACCTGATCTTTGTTCCTTTTGCCTGGATCAAGCTCTGCTGGTATGCAGGCCATGTGGAACGCTATACCGAAGAACAGAAATACGACATCCTCCGCATGATCACCGATCACGCAGTGAGAAGCGGAAACATTACGATCGATGCCCACGGCGTGGAAAACATCCCCTCGGAGAGCGGATATATGTTCTATCCAAATCACCAGGGAATGTTTGATATGCTGGCCATCATCCACAGCAACGAGAAACCCCTCTCTGCCATCGTAAAAAAAGAGGCAGCAGGCGTACCTTTCCTGAAACAGGTAATTGCCCTTATGAAGGGCTTCGCCATTGACCGCGAGGATATCCGCCAGTCCATGGAGGTTATCATCAAAGTAACCAAAGAAGTAAAAGCCGGCAGAAACTATGTTATTTTTGCCGAGGGAACCAGAAGCCGAAACGGCAACCACCTGCTGGAGTTCAAGGGCGGCAGCTTCAAGGCGGCCACTAAGGCGAAATGCCCTATCATTCCGGTGGCACTCATCGATTCCTACAAAGCTTTTGACACAGGCTCCATCGCCCAGATCACCGTACAGGTGCACTACCTGCCTCCAATGCTCTACGAAGAGTATAAAGATATGAAGACAGTGGAGATCGCAGCCGAGGTTAAACGCCGGATCGAAGAAACCATCCGTGAATACGATACAGCAGCATAACAACCTATAACTGATAACAACCTATAACTAATAGGAAGAAACAGGTTTATTTCAAAAATTACAATTTCTAAAAATGAAGAAAAAAACCGTTGACAAGGAACCTATTGTTATATATAATCATTTATGCGCTTCCGGAAAAGCGTACATCATGAATTGAATAATGTATGATGATTTCTGAGTCAGGAGAAGTACTCAAGAGGCCGAAGAGGTGCCCCTGCTAAGGGTATAGGTCGTTAACGCGGCGCGAGGGTTCAAAT
>JAGHUU010000131.1 GCA_018064695.1 Candidatus Blautia equi
GTCCCTCAAGGAACTCCTTCTCTGCAGGATAGATACCGCCCTCACCCTGAACTACCTCGGTGATGATGGCGCAGGTTTTCTCATTTACAAGTGCTTTTACGCTGTCAAGATCGTTAAATGCAGCAAATTTCACACCGCCCGGGAGCGGCTCAAACGGCTCACGGTAATGTGCGGTTCCGGTTACGGCCAGGGCGCCCATGCTGCGTCCGTGGAAGGAATGCTCCATGGCGATGATCTCGTGATCGGTATGACCGTCGCGCACGTATGCGTATTTCTTAGCTGCCTTAAGCGCACCCTCAATGGCCTCTGTACCGCTGTTGGTGAAGAATACGCGGGAAAGTCCGCTGGCTTTCTGCACCTTTGCACCCGCCTCAGTCATTGGAGAGTTGTAGTACAGGTTGGAGATGTGGGTCAGCTTGTCGATCTGGGCCTTCAGTGCCTCGTCGTAGCCGGGATAGTGATATCCAAGAGAGTTTACAGCGATGCCTGCTGCAAAATCCAGATATTTTTTCTCGTTTGTGTCGTAGATATAGCATCCCTCACCGCGCTCCACAACGACCGGGAAACGGTTATAGGTGTGCAGAATGCTCTGCTCGGATGCCTGCATTTTTTCATTCATGTTCATGATAAAACTTTTCGCCGTCCTCTCTTAAAATAGCGGTACCAATACCTTTGTTTGTAAAGATCTCAAGAAGCAGACTGTGCGGGATACGTCCGTCCAGGATATGCACTCTGCTTACACCGTTCTCGATGGCATCGATACAGTTCTGAAGCTTTGGAATCATTCCGCCGCCTACAAAGCCCTCGGAGATCAGTGCCTGTGCCTCGCTCACGTGAAGCTCGGAGATCAGGCTGTCAGGATCGTTGAAGTCTTTGTATACGCCTTCAATATCGGAAAGGAAGGCAAGCTTTTCAGCGTGAACTGCCTCTGCAATGGCGCATGCTGCGTCGTCTGCATTGATGTTGTAGCTGTCAAAATTGTCATCGTAGCCGATTGGGAATACGATAGGAAGGAAGTCTTTCTCCAGAAGATCATAGAGGATCTTTGGATTTACCTCGGTAACGTTTCCTACAAAGCCGATGTCCTCGCCGTTAGAATACTTCTTCTCGCATTTCAGAAGGCCGCCGTCCTTGCCGCTGATACCTACGGCTTTTACGCCCAGGGACTGTACCATGCTTACCAGCTCTTTGTTTACCTTTGCAAGTACCATCTCTGCGATCTCCATGGTGTCCTTATCGGTTACGCGAAGACCATTGATGAATCTTGGCTCCATGCCTACCTTGCTTACCCAGCGGCTGATCTCTTTTCCGCCGCCGTGTACGATGATCGGTTTAAAGCCTACCAGCTTCAGAAGAACTGCGTCTTTGATCACGTTCTGTTTCAGTTCTGTGTCAAGCATTGCGCTTCCGCCGTATTTGATCACTACGATCTTACGGTTAAAACGCTGAATATACGGCAGTGCCTCAATGAGCACCTCTGCCTTGTCCAGAAATTCCTGTTTTACCATAACTCTCTTACTCCTCTGTATATATAAATTAGGATCTGTAATCTGCGTTGATCTTTACATAATCATAGGTCAGGTCGCAGCCCCATGCGGTGGCCTCTGCCTCGCCCTCGTGCATATCTACAAATACGGTTACTTCTTCTGCGGACATGATCTCCACTGCCTTATCCTCGTCAAAAGCAAGTGGGGTTCCGTGGTCAAATACCTGCAGTCTGCCGTTTTTGCTCTCAAAGAAGAGCTCCACGTTGTTCTGGTCAAACTGTGCACCGGAATAGCCCATAGCGCAGAGGAAACGGCCGAAGTTTGCGTCGCAGCCGTAAATGGCAGCCTTGGAAAGGTTTGAGCCTACGATGGCACGGGATAAGGTCTTTGCATCCTCTTTGCATTTTGCGTTTACAACTTTTGCCTCAAAGAGCTTGGTTGCGCCCTCGCCGTCGCTTGCCATGCGGCGTGCCAGGTAGCGGCATACATAGAAAAGGGCCTCTTTGAAGGTCTCATAATCTTCATTCTTCTCTGCGATCACTGCATTTCCCGCCATGCCGTTTGCCATGATGAGAAGGGTGTCGTTGGTGGAGGTGTCGCCGTCAACGGTGATCATGTTGAAGGTATCGGAAACCACTGCGCTCACAGCCTCCTGCAGAAGTGCCTTCTCGATGGCAGCATCTGTGGATAAAAATGCAAGCATGGTGCACATGTTTGGATGGATCATTCCGGATCCCTTGGACATACCGCCCAGGGTGACGGTCTTTCCGCCAAGCTCGATGGATACAGCGATCTCTTTATTTACAGTATCGGTGGTCATGATCGCTTTGGAAGCTGCGGTTCCGGCTTCAATGGAACCATCCAGCACTTTGCTCATCATGTTTACGCCGTTTACCAGCTTCTGTACCGGAAGCTGCATGCCAATAACGCCGGTGGAAGCAACTGCTACGGATGTAAAAGGAACGCCAAGGGCTTCCTCCACTGCCTTTGCGGTAGCTTCGCAGGCATCAAAGCCTTCTTTTCCGGTGCATGCGTTGGCAATACCGGAGTTCACAACAATGGCCTGCATTGGCTCGCCGGAAGCTACGATCTTCTGATCCCACTGTACACAGGCTGCTTTTACTACGTTGGTGGTAAAGGTACCTGCACAGACAGCCGGTGCCTCGCTGTACACCATAGCCATATCTGTTCGGTTTTTATATTTGATCTCAGCTGCTGCGGAGGCAGCTTTGAAGCCATTCGCTGCGGTTACACCGCCTTCGATCATCTTCATAGATTGGATCTCCTTTTTCTTCTTTTCTTTCTCATTCCGAAAAACATTTATGATTATACATCTCTGATGCATAATATGCAACCACTATTTTTCTGTGCTTTTAACTGTTTTTCTGTTTACAACAGGCATTATAGCCAGTCCATTCCTATTTAATACTGAATTTTTATGCAATTTTACGTGAAAAAATTTTATATTTCCCTATTGCATATTTATAAGATGTGGTGTATATTATCCCATGTCGGCGAATTCCTGCATTCTTCCTATATAATGGGGACAGCGGGGAATTCACATACGACCACATATGATAGCAAAGATAATCGCTTCTGCCAATAGACAAGGCTAAAAAATCTGAAAAAGATGGGGCCCGCGGGAGCGCTTAAGAAGATTAGAAACCCAGGAGGATCTTATCATGAAAGAAAAAGTAATTCTTGCTTACTCAGGCGGACTTGACACCACAGCCCTTATTCCATGGCTGAAAGAAACCTTTGACTATGATGTAATCTGCTGCTGTATCGACTGCGGACAGGGCAACGAGCTGGACGGTCTCCAGGAGCGTGCACAGATGTCCGGTGCAGCTAAGCTTTACATTGAAGATATCGTAGATGAATTCGCTGAGGATTTCATCATGCCATGCGTACAGGCAGGCGCTGTATACGAGCACAAATATCTCCTTGGTACTTCCATGGCCCGTCCCGGAATCGCTAAGAGACTGGTTGAAGTAGCACGTAAAGAGGGCGCTACCGCAATCTGCCACGGTGCTACCGGAAAAGGCAACGACCAGATCCGTTTTGAGCTCTCCATCAAAGCACTTGCTCCGGATCTTAAGATCATCGCTCCATGGCGTATGACTGATGTATGGACCATGCAGTCCCGCGAGGATGAGTATGAATTCGTTAAAGCTCACGGCATCGATCTTCCATTCGATTTAAGCCACAGCTACAGCCGTGACCGTAACTTATGGCACATCAGCCACGAGGGTCTTGAGCTTGAGAATCCTGCAAACGAGCCAAACTATGAGAACCTTCTGGTACTCTCCACCACTCCTGAGAAAGCTCCGGATGAGGGCGAGTATGTAACCATGACCTTTGAAAAAGGTGTTCCTGTATCCGTAAACGGCGAGGCTATGAAAGTAGCTGACATCATCAAAAAGCTCAACGAGCTCGGCGGAAAACACGGTATCGGTATCATCGACATCGTTGAGAACCGTGTAGTTGGTATGAAATCCCGTGGTGTTTATGAGACCCCTGGCGGAACCATTCTTATGGAGGCTCATCAGCAGCTTGAGGAGCTCTGCCTTGACCGCGAGACTCTTGAGATGAAGAAGAAACTGGGAAGCCAGATGGCTCAGGTTGTTTACGAAGGAAAATGGTTCACCCCACTTTGCGATGCACTTCGTGCATTCGTTTCTTCCACTCAGCAGTATGTAACCGGTGAAGTTAAATTCAAACTTTACAAAGGAAACATCATGAGAGCCGGCACAACCTCTCCATACAGCCTCTACAGCGAGTCCCTTGCATCCTTCACCACCGGTGATATGTACGATCACCACGATGCAACCGGTTTCATCACCCTCTTTGGTCTTCCACTGAAGGTTCGTGCTATGAGACTGCAGGAAGTAAAACAGAACCAGAAATAATTCTGATCTTCTTCAGACAATATCATAAAGAACATGCATCCCGGGTAGTAACCGCCATGGTTATTACCCGGGATTTTTTACTTATATAAAAATATTTCTATATATTTTCCTATAAACCTATTGACATTATGGGTTTATAGGTTTATGATAGCACCATCAAATGCGGGACATGAAATAAAAACAAACTCCCGCAAAACAGTAAAGCAATTATCAGAGAATATCAGAAAAGGAGATCACGATTATGGGCAATTATAGATTTGAAACACTTCAGTTACATGTAGGACAGGAACAGCCGGATCCGGCTACCGATTCCAGAGCAGTGCCGATCTACCAGACAACCTCTTATGTATTCCGCGACTCCGCACACGCAGCAGCCCGCTTTGGACTTGCCGATGCCGGCAACATTTACGGAAGACTGACCAACTCCACCCAGGATGTTCTGGAAAAGAGAATCGCCGCACTGGAAGGCGGTGTTGCAGCACTTGCAGTAGCATCCGGTGCAGCTGCCATCACCTATACCATTGAAGCCCTGGCTCAGGACGGCGGACACATTGTAGCCCAGAAGACCATCTACGGCGGCAGCTACAACCTGCTGGAGCACACCCTCAGACATTTCGGTGTCAGCGCAACCTTCGTTGACGCTCACGATCTTGCCGAAGTAGAGGGCGCTATTCAGGAAAACACCAGAGCCATCTATCTTGAGACCCTCGGAAATCCTAACAGTGATATCCCAAATATCGATGCCATTGCAGAGATCGCTCACAAACATGGTCTTCCGCTGGTAATCGACAACACCTTCGGCACTCCATACCTCATCCGTCCAATCGAGCACGGCGCTGATATCGTAGTACACTCCGCAACCAAGTTCATTGGCGGACACGGCACCAGCCTTGGCGGCATCATCGTAGATTCCGGTAAGTTTGACTGGAAGGCAAGCGGCAAGTATCCTGCAATCGCAGATCCAAACCCAAGCTACCACGGCGTATCCTTTGTGGACGCAGTTGGTCCTGCTGCTTTTGTAACTTACATCCGTGCGATCCTTCTTCGTGACACCGGCGCAGCTATCTCCCCATTCAACGCATTCCTGCTCCTTCAGGGAACCGAAACTCTCTCCCTCAGACTGGAGCGCCATGTGGAGAATACAAAGAAAGTTGTAGAATTCCTGAAGAACCACCCTCTGGTTGAGAAAGTAAATCATCCATCCCTTGAGGATCATCCGGACCACGAGCTGTATGAAAAATACTTCCCTAACGGCGCAGGCTCCATCTTCACCTTCAACATCAAGGGCGGTCAGGCAGAGGCTCATAAATTCATCGACAGTCTGGATATCTTTTCTCTTCTGGCTAACGTGGCAGATGTTAAGAGTCTGGTTATCCATCCGGCTACTACTACCCATTCCCAGCTCACCGACGCAGAGCTTGCTGATCAGGGCATTCAGCAGAACACCATCCGTCTCTCCATCGGAACCGAGCACATCGACGACATCATTGCCGATCTGGAAAAAGGATTTGCAGCATTATAAAAATAAGCAAATAAAAAAGAGGTGCAGCTGCACCTCTTTTTTATTTGCTCCTGCGAAAATGAGCTTTGATGATCTCAAAGGTCTCTTCACTGATATCGTGTTCGATCTTACATGCGTCTGACTTTGCGGTCTCCTCGGAAACCCCAAGGCTCATGAGCATTTCACTTAAGATCATATGGCGCTCGTAAATTCTGCCGGCGATCTCCGCACCTTTCTCCAGCAGGGTTACGGTTCCATAGCGGTCCATGGCTATATAGCCGTCTTCACGAAGAAGCTTCATTGCATGGCTGACACTTGGTTTTGACACGTTCAGCATGGATGCGATCTCCACAGAACGCACGCCCTCGCCGGTCCTTGACAAAATCAGGATGGCCTCAAGATAATCCTCCGCTGATTCTCTGATCTGCATAATAAAAACCTCCATTCCTATCCTGATATTTTACCATACTTGTCAGTTATTATCAACAACTGCCCCG
>JAGHUU010000188.1 GCA_018064695.1 Candidatus Blautia equi
AAGCCAAAGGCTTCACGGATCTTGTTCTCAATGTAACGCACATAGGAAAAATGCATCAGTTCTTTATCATTTACAAAGATGACAAAGGTAGGCGGGCATACGGCTACCTGTGTCATGTAGAATACTTTTAATCTGCGGCCCTTATCAGACGGCGGCTGCTGCAGCGCAATGGCCTCTGCAATGATCTCGTTCAGGACACCGGTCTTGATACGAAGGGTCTGGTTCTCAATAACCGCATCGATGGTCTCAAACATCTTTGGAATACGAAGGCCTGTCTTGGCGGAGATAAATACCAGCTGTGCATACGGCATATAAGAGAGGACCTCTCTGATTCTGTTGGTATGCTTGTAGATGGTCTTATCGTTCTTTTCAATGGCATCCCATTTGTTGACTGCAATGATAACACCCTTGCCGCGCTCGTGAGCAATACCGGCGATCTTTGCATCCTGCTCAGTTACGCCCTCGGTGGCATCGATCATGACGATGACTACGGTTGCGCGCTCCACTGCTGTTACAGAACGGATTACGCTGTATCGCTCGATTTCTTCTTTGATCTTGCCTTTTCTTCTGAGACCTGCGGTATCGATAAATACGTACTCTCTTCCATTATAAGTAACCTTTGCATCGATGGCATCACGGGTGGTACCTGCGATGTCGGATACAATGACGCGGTCCTCACCGAGAAGTTTATTGATAAGAGAAGATTTTCCTACGTTTGGTTTTCCTACAACTGCAATACGTGGGATATCGTCATCTTCCTCTTCATCCAGTCCCTCAGGGAAATGGGAAATAACTTCGTCCAGAAGATCACCGATGCCAAGTCTGTTTGCGGCAGAGATAGCAAATGGCTCGCCAATTCCCAGATTATAAAACTCATAGACATCCATCATATATTTCTGGACACTGTCCACCTTGTTTACGGCCAGGACTACAGGTTTTCCACTTCTTCTAAGCATATCTGCTACCTTGGAGTCGGAATCCACAAGACCCTGCTGTACGTCGGTGATGAAAACGATAACATCGGCAGTATCGATGGCGATCTGTGCCTGCTCTCTCATCTGGGAGAGGATGATATCATGACTCTCCGGCTCAATACCGCCGGTGTCGATCATGGTAAAGGTTTTATCCAGCCAGTTTACATCGGCATAGATACGGTCACGGGTGACACCCGGTGTATCTTTGACAATGGAGATCTTCTCTCCGGCCAGGGCATTAAACAATGTGGATTTTCCTACATTAGGACGGCCCACAATTGCTACTATTGCTTTGCTCATACATTTGTCTCCTTCTTAAAATTCTGTTATCAGAGGATTCCAGAACGGCTTTCACCAGATCGGCTCCCTCTGTCTCCACAACTACGATCTCTGTGCCGAGCGCTTTCTTCACATCCTCAATGCTGATGTCATCCAGGAAAACGCTCTCACCGCTTCTTAGCATATTGCATGGGAGCAGAAGCTTGTCGCCAAGTGGTCTGTCCTTTAACTGGGCAATGAGATCTGCCCCGGTAATAAGCCCGGAAACGGTTATTTTTTCTCCGAAAAATTCGTTTGTAATCGTTACTACTTCTATATGAACATTGGGATATTTTTCCCTGATAAGTTCCATATTCTTTTTGATGAATGGTGCGGCCAGTTTTCCGGTTGCTACTGTACCGGTGATGGCTCTGTCATCACCCTCACGATTCTCAAGTTCCTCCAGAACCTCGGTTTCCAGAAGGCGAAGCATACCCACGCCGTTTTCCAGCTGGATATAGCCATCGTAGGAATCCTCCTGCGGAAGTTCCTCCCCCGCAAGGATGTACCACTCATCCGACGCATGAATAAAATGAATGCCGTGAAGTGCCATCATCTTTTCCTGCCATCTGTGGATCTGCTCCAGCACGCGAATGGCATCTTCTCTCTGAAATTCCTCCAGAGGGAACAGACCGTCACGGAATTTTGTAAGTCCAACAGGAACCACAGAAACGCTCTGCAGCAGCGGCGCATAGTGGGAAAGCTGCTCAAGGCTGTATTCCAGCTCCGCTCCGTCGTTGATGCCTTTGCAGAGAACGATCTGACCGTTCATGGTGATTCCCGCTTCATAAAGACGGTCCACTTTTTTAAGGGCATCCCCTGCGAAACGATTATGCAGCATTTCGCATCGGAGCTTTGGATTCATGGCCTGAAAAGAAATGTTGATGGGTTCCAGATGATAGTTGATGACTCTCTCAATGTCATGCTCACTCATATTGGTAAGTGTAACATAGTTTCCCTGAAGGAAAGACAGTCTGGAGTCGTCATCCTTAAAATATAAGGTTTCCCTCATGCCCGGCGGCATCTGGTCAATAAAACAGAAAATGCAGCGGTTGGAGCAGGAACGATACTGATCCATGAACTCATTCTCAAAGGTGATGCCAAGATCATCCTCGTAGTCCTTCTCCACCTCAAGTTCCCAGATCTCTCCGTCTTGTTTTTTTACCTGAAGTACGATATATTCATCATTCATGAGATACCGGTAATCAAATACATCCTCCACGATCTGATCGTTGATGGTGAGCAGGATGTCGCCCGGTTCAAGCTCCAGCTCCTCGGCAATACTGCCCGGCTGGACTGCTGAAATCACATGTTTATTCTCTTTCATCATATTTCCCCATTATTTTTTCTATCAGAACCGTTACTACATAATAACAACTAATGCTTTAAAAATCAATAAATTCCTTGACGGGTTTTCAGGCAAATGATATAACTAGTGTGGATTGCTTATGATGATCATGCGCAGGAAACCCTGCTTCATGATCTCTTACTATAAAGCTTAGGAGGACGCTATGCCTAACATCGAGTTATTGGAAAAAGCCCTGCCTGTGGCACCTATTCGTATCGCCGCACTTGACGGCTGCATGGATATTGCCCAGGAAGTGGATAAAAAGCTTGTGAAGTTCCGTAAGGAAATGGTGGAAAGACGCCCGGACATCATTACTCCAGCAGGTTATGTGGAGGATTCCTTCCTTGTAGAGACCAAGATCAGCCGTTACGGCACCGGTGAGGGAAAAGGCTATATCCGCGAATCCGTTCGTGGTACCGATCTCTTCATCATGGTGGATGTGACAAACTTAAGCGGTACTTATACCGTATGCGGCCATGAGAACCATGTTTCCCCTGACAATCATTTCCAGGATCTGAAACGAATCATCTCCGCTGCTACCGGTAAGGCACACCGTGTGAATGTCATCATGCCATTCCTTTACGAGGGACGCCAGCACAGAAGAACCAAACGTGAGTCTATGGACTGTGCTCTGGCACTTCAGGAACTTGCAAACATGGGTGTATCCAACTTCATCACCTTTGATGCTCATGATCCGCGTGTGCAGAACGCCATCCCGTTAAATGGTTTTGACAACTTCTTCCCTACCTACCAGTTCTTAAAAGCCATGGTGAAAAAGATCCCTGACTTTAAGATGGATAACGATCATCTGATGATCATCAGCCCGGATGAGGGTGCAATGTCCAGAGCCGTATACTTCTCCAACATTCTCGGTGTGGATATGGGTATGTTCTACAAACGCCGCGATTACACCACTGTCGTTAACGGAAAGAACCCTATCGTAGCCCACGAGTTCCTCGGCGATTCCGTGGAAGGCAAAGATGTAGTTGTCATTGATGATATGATCTCCTCCGGCGGAAGTATGCTGGACTGCGCAAAGCAGTTAAAGGAGCGCAAAGCCAACCGTGTATTTATCTGCTGTACCTACGGTCTTTTCACCGATGGTCTTGCTAAATTTGATGAGTACTATGAAAAAGGCTGGGTAGACCGCATCATCACCACCAACCTGAACTACCGCATTCCGGAGCTTCTGGAACGTCCATACTACATTGAAGCAAACATGAGCAAATATCTTGCAAGTATCATCGATATCCTGAACCACGATGTCTCCATCGATAAGGTTCGCAACAACAACGATAAGATCATGCAGCTCATGAAACGTTTTAAATAAGAATCAGACATAACAAAAAGGTGAAGCATCAATTGATGTTTCACCTTTTATTTTTTGCAATTATTTAATTCCAAGAAAAGCTGCCAGATTTCCTCTCATTCCATGGGATGCTCTGTGGGAGAATAAAAACTCCGGATTGCAGCAGGTGCAGATATTCGGCATGGAGATGTTCCCCTCCGGTATTCCGGCCTCTCTGAAAATAATATGATTGACCTCCCAGAGATTCAGCTGATATTTGCCGTTCTCCTTTCCATAAAATAACTGAGACCAGTATTTCTCTTCAAATGCCTCCCGGAACATGAGGATCACATCCTCGCTGACCTCATAGCAGTCCTGACAGATGGATGGGCCTATAGCCGCAAGAATGTCTTTCGGATCTGTTCCGAACTCCTCCTGCATTTTCTTAACAGTGACTGCTCCGATCTTTCCAACGGTTCCTCTCCAGCCGGAATGGCTGAGGCCGATGGCTTTGTGAACAGGATCCACAAAATACAGTGGTACGCAGTCCGCATAAAATGTGGATTAGATGACATCTGGCTCGTTGGTGATAAGGCCGTCCACATCAAAGAATGCCTTTGGATGGGTGTATCCGTTACCACGGTCTTCCGCGCCGACACGTCTCACA
>JAGHUU010000145.1 GCA_018064695.1 Candidatus Blautia equi
ATGACATTTAAAGGACGTCCTCTCACAGAGATCTTAAGCAGTCAGATGCTGCAGGATTTCTATCATTATGAGGGTAATGCCCATGCCCTTCGACAGGTAACAAAGCTGCATTATCTTGTAAACGAGCATGGCATGAACCTTACCTTTGCACTATTAAATACCATCATCAAGTATCCGGTATCCTCAGAGCAGATCGATAAGGAATGCGGGGATATCAAATGCAAAAAAATGGGCTTCTTCCATGCAGAACAGGATCTTTATGAGGCTATTGCAGAGGGGACTGGCACCTATGGCAGAAGACATCCGCTCACCTTTATTCTGGAAGCGGCGGATGATATTGCCTATAAGACTGCAGATATCGAAGATGCATTCAAGAAGGGCTGTATCAATTATGAGCAGTTCAAAGAGGAGCTGATCCAGGCAGCAGAGCGCTCCGGAGCGGATCTTTCCAGAATCGACCCTATTGCCATGCTGGAGCATCAGTATCAGAATGGTCTCAGGAGAAAGGTGAGCAATGTCCACCTTTATGCCATTCAGAACTTCCTGGTTAGACTGCAGAGTAATCTTATTTACTGTGCCACCTACGGATTCACGTCCAATTACGACAGCATCATGGAGGGTACATATAAGAAGGATATCTTTGCAGGCACTTATGCGGAATGGATCATGGATGCGCTGGGGGATATTGCATACAGATACGCGTTCACTTCCAGAGGAATTCTGGAGATGGAGGTATCGGCAGGCAATATTCTGGATTTCATCATGGATCGATTTGTACCGGCTGTAATCAACTACGACACAGAAGTGCCGCTGCAGATGATGGAGACCAAGATGGTCCGCATGATCTCAGAAAACTACAGACAGACCTATCATCTTTATTCCGGAAGCGCGGAGAGCGAGGAGGAAAAGCTCTACTTAAGACTGCTCCTTGTGGCAGACTTTGTGAGCGGCATGACAGACAGTTATGCCAGGGATCTGTATCAGAAATTAAACGGTATTATTTAAATAAAATGATTTACCCGGGCGGAACAGGAAACTGTTCCGTCTTTTTTAATTTCTGCATGTAAATTTGATATTTTCGTTTGAAAACTGTATAGGGAAGGGGTATAATCTTTTCAGGAGCATGATCTTATGAAATGAATGATCCTGGAATGTGCGAGGCCCCTTTTTATTTTGAACCTACATTGACTAAAAGGGAATCTTATCATCTCAGTTCTTATGTCAGGCCATCCTGTAAATGGAAGACAGAAGTTCTGATGCGGACACCCACCTGGCTGCGGCGAGGCGTCGAATAGAGGGAACGGCATTCCGGGATATTTTATTTGCTTCCGATCATATATTTTCAGTTTAAAGGAGCAGGAAAATGAGTATTTTAGAGAAAAAATTCGGTACCCTTCCAACCGGAGAGGATGTAACTGTTTTCAGACTTTTAAATGAGTCCGGCGCTTATGCGGACGTTATCGATTACGGCGCAATTGTTGTAAAAGTAGTTGTTCCGGATAAATACAACAACATGGTGGATGTTGTTCTTGGATATGATAACGTAAAACAGTATACCGTAAATAAATGTTTCTTTGGTGCCATCATCGGAAGAAACGGAAACCGTATTGCAAACGGTAAATTTGAGATCAAGGGCAGAAGCTTCCAGCTTCCTACCAACGAGAATGAGAACAACCTCCACAGCGGTCCTGTAGGTTTTGAAAAACATATGTGGAACGTAACCGCTAAGGATGAGGATAAAAACTGCATTACCTTCTCCCGCTTAAGCCCAGATGGTGAGATGGGATTCCCTGGAAACTTTAACGTTTCCGTTACCTATGAGTTCACTGCAGACAACGAGCTGAAGATCATTTATGATGCAGTATGTGATCAGGATACCGTTGCAAACATGACCAACCACTCTTACTTCAACTTAAACGGTGAGGGAAATGGTTCCGTACTTGGCCAGTATCTGAAACTGAACTGCACTTATTACACCCCTGTTATCGATGCAAAATACATTCCTACCGGTGAGATCGCTCCTGTAGCGGGCACCGTTATGGATTTCAGTGTTGAGAAGAAGATCGGAAGAGATATCAATGCTGACTTTGAGCAGCTTGCATTCACCGGCGGATATGATCACAACTATGTGGCTGACAATTATGAGAAGGGCGTACAGCGTACCATCGCTACCGCATATTCCGATCTGAC
>JAGHUU010000088.1 GCA_018064695.1 Candidatus Blautia equi
CCGAAAAAGCTCTGGAGCTTAAGCGTCTCCTGTCCCCATCCATTCAGGCCGTAGGCGTCTTTGTAAACGAGCCTGTCGAGAATGTATCGGACTACCTGAACAGGGGGATCATTGATCTGGCGCAGCTTCATGGTTCTGAGGACGACGAATATATTCAGAAGCTTCGAAGCCTAAGCCCCGGAAAAGAAATCATCCAGGCCTTCAAGATTGCTTCTGACGAAGACATTTTACGGACAGAGAAAAGCACTGCCGACTACATCCTTCTGGATTCCGGCCTTGGCAGCGGAAAGGTGTTTGACTGGAACCTGATCAAAGGGATCCGGCGCCCGTTCTTCCTGGCCGGCGGTCTCACCATAGAGAATGTGCCGGAGGCCATCCGGGATCTGCACCCTTACGCGGTGGACATCAGCTCCGGATTGGAGACAGATAAGAAGAAGGATCCGGAAAAGATGCGGCAGTTTGTTCAGAACGTAAGATCAGCTCTTTACCCATTTAAATAAGTAATGTATTATTAAGCATATACCTACGAACAGAGAGGAAAAACTCATGACAAATCCAAACGGACGCTTCGGTATTCATGGCGGTCAGTACATTCCTGAGACCCTCATGAACGCAGTCATCGAACTGGAAGAAGCATACAATCATTACAAAAACGACCCTGAATTCAACCGCGAGCTCACCGAGCTCTTTAATGAATATGCAGGCAGACCATCCAGACTCTATTATGCAGAAAAAATGACCAGAGATCTGGGCGGTGCAAAGATCTACTTAAAGCGCGAGGACTTAAACCACACCGGTGCACATAAGATCAACAACGTTTTAGGTCAGGCTCTCCTGGCTAAGAAAATGGGCAAGACCCGTCTCATCGCCGAGACCGGCGCAGGTCAGCACGGCGTAGCTACCGCTACTGCTGCCGCACTCATGGGCATGGAGTGCGTAGTATTCATGGGCGAGGAGGACACCATCCGCCAGGCCCTGAACGTATACCGTATGAGACTCCTCGGTGCAGAGGTCATCCCTGTAAAGAGCGGTACCGCCACTCTTAAGGATGCCGTATCCGAGGCCATGAGAGAATGGACCAACCGTATCTCCGATACCCATTACTGCCTTGGCTCCGTTATGGGACCACACCCATTCCCAACCATCGTCCGCGATTTCCAGGCAGTGATCTCCAAGGAGATCAAAGAGCAGATCCTGGAAAAAGAAGGCAGACTTCCTGATGCTGTCATCGCCTGCGTAGGCGGCGGCTCCAATGCAATCGGAACCTTCTACAATTTCATTGAAGATAAAGAAGTACAGCTCATCGGCTGCGAGGCCGCCGGCCGCGGTATCGATACCTTTGAGACCGCTGCAACTGTAAATACCGGCCGCATCGGCATTTTCCACGGCATGAAATCCTATTTCTGCCAGGACAAATACGGCCAGATCGCTCCTGTATACTCTATCTCCGCCGGTCTGGACTACCCGGGCATCGGACCTGAGCATGCACACCTTCACGATATCGGCCGCGCACAGTATGTTCCTGTTACTGATGACGAGGCAGTTAACGCATTTGAATATCTTGCAAAGACCGAGGGTATCATCCCTGCTATCGAGTCTGCTCACGCTGTGGCATATGCCCAGAAGATCGCTCCAACCATGAGCAAGGATCAGATCATTGTAATCACCATCTCCGGCCGCGGAGACAAAGACTGTGCAGCCATCGCACGCTACAGAGGGGAGGATCTCCATGAGTAATATCAAATCCGCATTCGCAAACGGAAAAGCATTTATCCCATTTATCACCTGCGGTGATCCGGATCTTGAGACCACTGCTGCAGTAGTTCGCGCCGCTGTAGCAAACGGTGCTGACCTTGTGGAGCTCGGTATTCCATTCTCCGATCCTACCGCAGAGGGTCCTGTTATCCAGGGCGCAAATATCCGTGCCCTTGCAGGCGGCGTTACCACCGATAAGGTCTTTGACCTGGTTCGCGAGCTCCGCACTGACGTAAAAGTACCTATGGTATTCATGACCTACGCAAACGTAGTTTTCTCCTACGGTGCAGAAGCATTTATCTCCACCTGCCAGGAGATCGGCATCGACGGCCTTATCCTTCCGGACCTGCCTTATGAGGAAAAAGAGGAATTCCTGCCGCTCTGCCATAAATATGATGTGGACCTGATCTCCCTGATCGCTCCTACCTCTGAAAACCGTATCTCCATGATCGCTAAAGATGCCGAAGGCTTTATCTACGTGGTGTCCAGCCTTGGCGTAACCGGTACCCGTACCGAGATCAAGACTGACCTTGCCTCCATCGTAAGCGTGATCCGCGAGACCACCGATGTGCCATGTGCCATCGGATTCGGTATCTCCACACCGGAGCAGGCTGCAAAAATGGCAGGCATCTCCGACGGTGCCATTGTAGGCTCCGCCATCATCAAGATCCTGGCAAAATACGGCAAAGAGGCTCCTGCTTACGTGGGCGAGTATGTAAAATCCATGAAGGATGCCATCCGCTAAGGAATATCCCGCAGATCCTCAGATTATCCGCACATATCTGTTCGAATATGAAACAATGCAGGGAGATAGCCCGCAGATCCTGTAATTATTTACAGAAATCTATTTTCATATGCTCCTTAACCCTGTATAATACAGATATTATTGAGATAGGAGGAACCTTTATGAAAAAGAGGACACTGAAAAAAGCACTTCTGACCCTTCTTCTTGTGGTCGTTTCTGTTTTTGCACTTTCCCTTACCGCTTCTGCAGCACCTAAAAACAGCTGGTATGCAAAAGACGGCCGCTACTATTACTACAACAGCAAGGGACAGGTAGTAACCGGCTTACAGAAGATCAACGGAAAATACTATTACTTCAACCATGCAGGCCGCCAGCGAAACGGCTGGGTATTATCCAAAGACCGCTACTTCTTCTTCCGCAATGAAAAAGGAGCAAACGGATACCTGCTCACCAACACCACCGTAAACGGCATCAAGATCCAGAGCAACGGACAGGCTGTTGTAACCAAGGCAAACAAAGAAAAACTTCGCCTTCTGGTTGAGGCAAACATTGTGGCATATTATGAAACCAATCTGACCCAGACCAAGGCACAGAGACTTCAGAAATGCTTCAACTACTGTGTAAAGAAGATCAAATACAAAAACATCGGAAGCTTCCGCAAAACTCTCAGCACCTGGCCTGAGTACTACGCAGCTACCGTATTTGACAAAGGTGCAGGCGACTGCTATTCCGGCGGATGTGCCTTTGCTTATCTTGCAACTGCAGTAGGATACGAAAATGTATGGGCTGTCTCCTCCGGCGGACATGGCTGGTGTAAGATCGGATCAGCCGTATACGATCCTAACTGGGCAGCTATGACAGGAAAGACCTCCCGCTATTTTGGCATCACAAAGAGCCAGCTTACCAAGAGCGATCCTGGTTATTTCAAAGCTGAGTATTATCTGAAGAGAGTCGATAAATAATCATTTTCTTCTGAACAGAACAACACAAAAAGCCGATGCGCTTCATGCGCATCGGCCTTTTTTATTTCAGCTATTATTTAATCTAAATTATTTAATAACTACTTTATCAAGATGCCAGATATCATCTACATACTGCTGGATGGTTCTGTCGGAGCTGAACTTACCGGAGCAAGCGGTGTTCAGAAGAGCCATCTTAGCCCAGCCCTTGGTGTCTCTGTATGCAGCCTCTACTCTTCTGTGAGCCTCTGCATAGGACTTGAAGTCAGCCAGAATGAAGTAGGTATCAGCACGGTCACTGCTGTTGGTGTTCAGAAGAGAATCATAGATCTCACGGAACATGTTGAAGTCACCGTTGGAGTAGGTACCGTTGATGAGCTGCATCAGGACGTTTCTGATATCCTGATCGTTGTTGAAATACCACATTGGATCATATCCGCCGTTGTTCTCAAAGTTGATAACTTCATCAGAGGAAAGACCAAAGATGAATGCATTCTCAATACCAACCTCTTCTACGATCTCTACGTTAGCACCGTCCATGGTACCAATGGTAGGAGCACCGTTAGCCATGAACTTCATGTTACCGGTACCGGAAGCCTCTTTACTTGCAGTGGAGATTTGCTCGGATACATCGGTAGCTGCAATGATGATCTCATTGTTGGATACACGGTAGTTCTCGATGAAGACTACTTTCAGTTTTCCGTTGATGGTTGGGTCGTTGTTTACAACATCAGCTACAGCGTTGATAAGCTTGATGGTAAGTTTTGCACGACGATAACCTGCAGCGGCTTTTGCACCAAAGATGAAGGTTCTTGGATAGAAATCCATCTCAGGATGCTCTTTGATCTGGTTGTAGAGGTACATAACGTGAAGGATGTTCATCAGCTGACGTTTGTACTCATGAAGTCTCTTAACCTGTACGTCAAAGATGGAGTCCGGGTTAACTTCGATTCCGTTGTGCTCCCAGATATATTTAGCAAGACGAACCTTGTTCTGACGTTTGATGTTCATGAACTCCTGAAGAGCCTTCTCATCATCTGCGTAAACTTTCAGTTTCTGAAGCTCAGACAGATTGGTGATCCAGTTGTCGCCGATGTGATCGGTGATCCAGTTGGAGAGAAGTGGGTTTGCATGAAGCACGAAACGTCTCTGGGTGATACCGTTTGTCTTGTTGTTGAACTTCTCAGGATACATCTCGTAGAAGTCACGGAGGGACTCTTTCTTAAGGATCTCGGTATGAAGGGCAGCTACACCGTTAACGGAGTGTCCACCTGCGATTGCAAGGTGAGCCATCTTAACCTGTCCGTCATAGATGATTGCCATTTTAGCAACCTTATCCATGTTGTATGGATATTTCTCCTGGATCTCAAGAACGAATCTTCTGTTGATCTCCTCGATGATCTGATAAATACGTGGAAGAAGCTTGGAGAAGAGCTCGATTGGCCATTTCTCAAGAGCCTCAGCCATGATGGTGTGGTTGGTGTAAGCGCAGGTCTCAGTGGTGATAGCCCATGCCTCATCCCATTCCATACCTTCCTCATCAACCAGGATACGCATAAGCTCTGCTACAGACATGGTTGGATGAGTATCGTTCATCTGAATAGCAACCTTCTTTGGAAGATCATGAAGATCGCTGTGGTTCTTTTTGAACTTCTCAATTGCTTCCTGGATACTTGCGGAAATGAAGAAGTACTGCTGTTTCAGACGAAGCTCTTTACCTGCATAGTGGTTGTCGTTTGGATAAAGAACGTCAACGATGTTCTTAGCAAGGTTCTCCTGCTCTACTGCTTTATGATACTCACCGCGGTCAAAGAGATCCAGACGGAAATCAGTGATAGGCTGAGCATCCCAGATACGAAGGGTGTTGACGATTTTGTTGTTGTAACCAAGGATTGGCATATCGTATGGGATAGCCATTACGGACTGATAGCCTTCCTGTACGTAGTGGTTTCTTCCGGTAGCAGGATCATAAATCGGTCTTACATATCCACCGAATTTGATCTCTTTTGCGTACTCAGGACGACGAAGCTCGAATGGGTAGCCATTCTTCAGCCAGTTATCTGCAACCTCTACCTGATAACCGTTCTCGATTTTCTGTTTGAACAGACCGTAGTGATAACGGATACCACAGCCGTATGCACAGTAACCAAGAGAAGAAAGAGAATCAAGGAAGCATGCTGCAAGACGGCCAAGACCACCATTACCAAGAGCTGGGTCCGGCTCCTGATCCTCAATTACGTTAAGGTCAAAGCCAAGCTCATCAAGAGCCTCTTTTACCTCATTGTAAGCGGTCAGGTTGATCAGGTTGTTTCCAAGGGCACGTCCCATAAGGAACTCCATGGAGAGATAGTAAACGATCTTTGGATCGTCCTTCTCGAACTGTTTCTGGGACTGCATCCAGTTGTCAATGATGACATCCTTTACAGCCAGGGAAACAGCCTGGAAAACCTGCTCCTGAGAAGCCTCTTCGAGCTCTTTACGGTAGAGCATTTTTACGTTTTCTTTTACTGCTTTTTTGAATGTTGCTTTTTTGAACTGCTTATCGATCATTAATTTTCCTCCTCGTGAGTGCAGAAGTGTTTACGCGGGACTTCTGTCCTCATTTTTGAAATTTCATGTTATGGAAAAAAGACTAAGCATGCCGCCTTCTTCCCAGTTTTTTATATAAAACCTGAAATCTTATATCAACGGCTACTATAATTCATGTAATCATGAACTGCAATAGATTTTTTTGACAAAGTTACAGTCGGGGAGTGCCCCCAAACTGTAACTTTTATATATTTCAGATCTTAGTAACGCCAAGTGTAACCTTCTCTTTATTGATGTTCCACTCTTTTACATAGCCATCGGTCTCGCCGAGTACTACTTCCTCAGCTAAAACCTCGCCCTTGATCTCTTCCATGTGGGCGCTCATGAGGGCTGCGATCTTCTCGTTATCCTTAGCGGATACGCGGATCTTATCCATCACCTCAAAGCCTGCCTCTTTACGCATGGTCTGAATCTTGCTGATGATCTCGCGGACGAAACCTTCCTCAATGAGAGCCTCAGAGAGGTTGGTGTCAAGAACTACGGATACATCGCCGTCGGACTCTGTTACATATCCCTCGGTCTGTGCGGTCTCAATAAGGAGATCCTCCTCGGTGAGCTCTGCCACGGAGCCGTTGATATCCAGCTTCAGAACGCCGGTGGAGCGAAGCTCTGCCATAGCCTTGGAGCCGTTGATCTCAGCGAGCTGCTGACGGATGCCGCCAAGAAGCTTGCCGTATTTAGGACCAACTGTACGAAGCTGTGGTTTGAAGGAGTAGGAGATAAAGGACTCCACATCTGCTGCAAACTTCACTTCTTTTACATTCAGCTCATCTGCAATGATGTCGGTGAAGAAGGCATCCATTTCCTTCTCTGCCTTTACAAACATGGTGCCGATTGGCTGACGGTTCTTGATATTAGCGGTATTTCTGCAGGCACGTCCGAGAACTACGATCTTGAGAAGCTCTTCCATGTCAGCCTCAAGCTCTTTATCAGTCCAGCCCTCTACTGCTGTTGGGAAATCGCAAAGGTGGATGCTCTCAGGAGCGGTCTCATCGATGCTCTTAACCAGGTTCTGGTAGATATCCTCGGTCATGAATGGGATCATTGGAGCTGCTGCCTTGCAGAGAGTTACCAGTGCGGTGTACAGAGTCATATAAGCGTTGATCTTATCCTGCTCCATGCCCTTAGCCCAGAAACGCTCACGGCTTCTTCTTACATACCAGTTACTCATCTCATCGGTGAACTCCTGGAGTGCACGTGCTGCCTCAGGGATACGGTAGTTTTCAAGGTTGTTATCCACGGTCTGAACCAGAGTATTCAGCTTGGACAGAAGCCATTTGTCCATAACCGGCAGTTTATCATAGTCCAGTGTGTATTTTGTAGCATCGAAATTATCGATGTTTGCATACAGTACAAAGAATGCGTAGGTGTTCCAGAGAGTGCTCATGAACTTACGCTGTCCCTCTACTACAGCCTTTCCATGGAAACGGTTAGGCAGCCATGGAGCACTGTTGATGTAGAAATACCAGCGGATCGCATCTGCACCGTATTTCTCCAGTGCGTCGAATGGGTCTACGGCATTTCCTTTGGACTTACTCATCTTCTGTCCGTTCTCATCCTGAACATGTCCGAGAACGATAACGTTCTCATATGGAGCCTTGTTGAAGAGGAGGGTGGACTCAGCAAGCAGAGAATAGAACCATCCACGGGTCTGGTCTACTGCCTCGGAGATGAACTGTGCAGGGAACTGCTGCTCAAAGAGCTCTTTATTCTCAAATGGATAGTGATGCTGTGCAAATGGCATTGCTCCGGAATCGAACCAGCAGTCGATAACCTCCGGTACACGGCGCATATCTTTGCCACACTCAGGACACTTAACAGTGATCTCATCGATGTATGGGCGATGCAGCTCTACAGTCTTAGCTGCCTCGTTGCCGCTCATCTCAAAGAGCTCCTGACGGCTTCCGATCGCGTGCTGGCATCCGCACTCGCACTCCCATACGTTCAGTGGTGTTCCCCAGTAACGGTTACGGGAGATACCCCAGTCCTGAACATTCTTCAGCCAGTCGCCGAAACGGCCTTTACCGATGCTCTCAGGGATCCAGTTGATGGTGTCGTTGTTGCGGATCAGATCTTCCTTCACTGCGGTCATCTTGATGAACCAGGACTCTCTAGCGTAGTAGATGAGTGGGGTGTCACATCTCCAGCAGTGTGGATACTCATGCTCGAATTTAGGTGCATCGAAGAGCTTGCCCTCTTTGTCCAGATCTACCAGAACCATTGGGTCAGCTTTCTTTACAAATACGCCTGCGTATGGGGTCTCAGCGGTCAGGTTACCCTGTCCGTCTACGAACTGTACGAATGGCAGCTCGTAGTTGCGGCCGATACGGTTATCGTCCTCACCGAATGCAGGTGCGATATGTACGATACCGGTACCATCGCTCATGGTTACGTAGGTATCGCAGGTTACGAAATGAGCTTTCTTTCTCTGTTTTGCAGCTGCAGCACCTGCGCATGCAAACAGTGGCTCATATTCTTTGTATTCCAGATCTTTACCAACGTATGTCTCCAGAACATCGTATGCAGGAGTCTCCTCATTGCCAAGCTTTCCGAGAACCTTGCCAAGAAGTGCCTCTGCCATATAATAAGTGTAACCGTCTGCAGCTTTTACCTTGCAGTAGGTCTCCTCCGGGTTTACACAGAGTGCCACGTTGGATGGAAGAGTCCATGGGGTGGTGGTCCATGCCAGGAAGTATGCGTCCTCGCCTACTACCTTGAAACGAACTACAGCAGAACGCTCTTTTACAGTCTTGTAGCCCTGAGCTACCTCCTGTGCGGAAAGAGGGGTTCCGCAGCGTGGGCAGTATGGAACGATCTTGAAGCCTTTATAAAGAAGCTTTTTGTTCCAGATCTCTTTTAAAGCCCACCATTCGGACTCGATGAAATTGTCATGATAGGTTACATATGGATCATCCATGTCAGCCCAGAAACCAACGGTGCCGGAGAAGTCCTCCCACATACCTTTGTATTTCCAAACGCTCTCTTTACACTCTTTGATGAATGGCTCCATACCATATTCCTCGATCTGCTCTTTTCCGTTCAGACCAAGTTTCTTTTCTACTTCCAGCTCTACCGGAAGTCCATGGGTATCCCAGCCGGCTTTACGTGGAACCATATATCCCTTCATGGTGCGGTATCTTGGAATCATATCCTTGATAACACGGGTCAGCACATGACCGATATGTGGTTTTCCGTTAGCGGTAGGCGGTCCGTCGTAGAAGGTGTAGGTCTCGCCTTCCTTGCGGTTCTCCATACTTTTCTCGAAGATGTTGTTTTCTTTCCAGAACTGTTCCACTTTTTTCTCGCGGTCTACAAAGTTCAGGTTTGTGTCAACTTTCTGATACACAGCGTTACCTCCTTACTTTCATCACTTTACTAAAATAGTAAAAAAAAACATCCGTCCATTGTAAAAGGACGAATGTAATATTACTTCGCTATACCACCTGTTACAGCGTACGGGTGTCAACACCGATACACGCTCCATATAACGGTGGAAACCGTCATTTCCTACTTGAAATCTCATCTGGTCGGAAATGCAACTCCGGAGTGATTTTCGGCTGTTTCTACTGGCACCGGGCTCTCACCCTCCCCGGCTCGCTGCGGCTTTCAAATGCGGCTTACTGTCTCCATCACAGTCTTTAGCTTTATCTTATGATAAACTTCACCCATTTCAGGTGTGCGACTTATTATAATCGCAGCAAGTTGAAGATGTCAAGCATTTTTTACAGAAATATGTTATTTTGTAACAAATTTAACTCTTTATTTTCGTAACATTTCCCGAATTCCATGGACTCCCTTCATTTTTCAGTTCCTGTTCACTGACAAGCCAGTAAACAGGAACTTCGCAGGCATATTGGGAGTTTTGCTTCGCAAAAATGCCTGCTCACCCCTGAATCACTTTCTCCGGTCACCTGATCAGCTAGTGATCAGGTGCCGTATGAACTGTATTATTTTTTTCTTTTCTTAATTCTGAATCAATGCTATAATATAAGAGATAATGGGTTATAATAGTTACATAAAGGGGAAAATATGATAATTAAAAAACGAATACTGAAGACTGCTTTATGCGGTGTTCTCTCTGCGGGTATGCTGTTTACTCAGCCGGCGGCTCTCTCTGTCCGCGCGGAACAGGCGGCTCCTGCTGCAGAAGCAACACCAGAGCCTACCCCGGATCCGCATTCCGCATTCTATAGCCAGAAGCCGGATACGGACAGCATCAAGGGCTGGCCGGCAGGGCCTCTCATTGAAGCAGAGGCCGGCATAGTTATGGATGTCACCACCGGCACCGTCATCTATGCCAAAAATATGGATAAAAAAATGTATCCTGCCAGCATCACCAAGGTCATGACAGCACTCCTTGCCTGTGAAAATCTGGATATGGATACCCGTTTCGCTCTCACACACGATGCCGCCTTCGGCATTGAGCCGGGAAGCTCCTCCATTTATGGAGATGACGGCGAGGAATTCTCCGTGGAGCAGGCCCTCATGGGACTTATGCTTGCATCCGCAAACGAGATGGCTTTAGGTCTTGGAGAACAGGTCTCCGGCTCCGTAAAGAAATTTGTGGAGCTCATGAACGCCAGAGCCAGGGAGCTGGGATGTAAGAACACCCACTTTAACAATCCAAATGGCCTTCCGGATGAGACACACTACACAACCGCATACGACATGGCACTCATCACCAGCGCAGCTTACTTAAACCCGCAGGTGAGAAAGATCATGTCCACCACATATTACGAGATCCCACCTACCGACCATTTTGCTGAGACCAGATATCTTCTGAACCATCACAAAATGCTGCCGGGCGGTTCCTACGCTTACGAGGGCGCTCTGGGCGGAAAGACCGGCTACACCATAGCAGCCGGAAACACCCTGGTCACCTTTGCCAAGAGAGACAATAAGGTTCTGGTATCCGTAGTCCTGCAGTCCGTAGGCGGCGGTTATGAGGACACTGCAGCCCTTCTGAACTACGGTTTTGACAATTTTGACCGCATCAGCCTTGGCTGGAACAGAAATCCTTCTGTCTCTATCCTTCCAAGCGAAAAATACATCCTGAACCAGGAGGAGACCGACACAGCATTCTATGCCACCCGTGCCGCAAGTGCCATAGTTCCTGCAGGAAAGACCAAAAAGGAACTCACCAGCACCAAAAGCCTTCTGCCTCCACTCTCCGGAAACTATCGTCTCAGATACGATTATTACTACAACGACTATCCGGTAGGCTACGGCATCCGCTACGAGCAGAATGTACTTTCTGATTTAATTCCATAATACAGACAATTAAGGGGACAGCGCCGCTGTCCCCTTGTATTTTATACTGTCTGTTCAACTGGATTATTTTCAGAAATTTATCTGCTCCAAAAGATGCTTTTATTCTGTATTTCTTTTATTCTGCATTTCTCTTTTTCGCTTCGTCTTTTTTCTTTTCCTGACGTTTTCTTCTTACCGCTTCTCTCTTTTCCCGGATCTCCAGTGCTTCCTCCTCCGTGATGAGTTTGATGGTCTTCACAGAAAAATACTGCTCTTCCTCCGTCTTCTTCACACGGATCTTGCCCTTTACCAGGCCGTGCTCCTGACAGACGGAAACGCTGTAGTAATTCTTGGAATTATGCAGAAACCATCGAAGCTTTCTTCTTGCGTTCTTTCCGCAGACCGGGCATCTGGTGCTGGTGACCTCCCTGTCATGCATCATGTGCTCCCTGTCCTCAAACTCCCGGGAGACATACTTATCATAAGTAGGGTAAGCAATAAAGATCTCGTCTTTTCTGCTCTTCGGATTCTGGTAGACATCAATGGAGGAGTTTGGAAGAATGTTCTCGCTCTCAATGCAGCGCAGCACCTCTGCCGTATACTCTGCGTCCTCCAGTGCTCTGTGAAAGTGCTTTCTCTTAGGGATCATCAGCATGTCCACGGCATATTCCAGCGCTCTGCGGCTCTTTCTGTTCTCAAAACGGATGCCAAAGAGCTTCTGCACATCGTAATAGATCACAGGTCCCGGAAGCAGATCCAGAAGGTGGTAATACTTCATATTTCTCTGGAGCTCCATTACATCCTGGTCTCCCCAGGAGAAGAAATAAAACTCCGGACCGCACCACTCCAGAAATTCCTGCACAGCCTGCTCAAAAGGCATGCCCTTGGACAGCTCTTTGTAGCTGAAATGGGTCACCTCGCGGATGCACTCGTGGATCCATTTATAGACTCTGGGCTTGATAATGCGATGAAAAGTATCTTCGATCTCTTTCTTCTCATTCATCTTCACTGCACCGATCTCGATGATCTCAAATGGAAGCTTTTTATTCGATTGTTTCTTGCCGTAAGGGCTCTGATTCCATTCCAGGTCAAAAACGATGTAGTTCATGAATTCTTCTGTGTCCTTCCATACACCCATGTTTCATAGTCAGGCGTATCTTATAGTATAACAGAATAATCTTTATACTACAACAACCACAAAAAAGAAACTGCAGTGGTAAAACTGCAGTCTCTTTTCAGAAAGGGGTTATTCAAATGAGAAACACATTGTCCTGTTAAAAGATCGATTAATTCCAGAAGCTTCCGTATCCGTCGTCGCTGCCGCGGCCTTCTCCTTTTCCGCCGTAGAAGTCACCAAAGAGCTCGCCGAAGAGGTCGCCAAAGACATCATCGTATCCGTAATCTTCGTCGTAACCGTAGTCATAATCGTAATCGTAGTCGTCTTCTTCCTCTTCACCTTTTGGGAAGCCGTCCTCTTTTTCAGATTCCCCCGGTTTTTCTTCTGTCTTCTTGTCGTCTTTATCTTTCTTGTCGGTATCCTTCTGCTCGTCAAGTACTACGGTATAAACCTTTTCCACATACTCTCCTGCTTCCTGATACTTAACGGTGATCTCTACTTCCTCGCCCGGAGCATAGTACTCAAGAAGCTCTACCAGACGATCGATGGTGTTGATATCTTTTCCGTCGAATTTTGTGATGATGAAGTTTACTTTCAGTCCGGCTTTCTCAGCTGCGCCGTCTTTTGTGATCTCCTGGATGTGAACACCCTGTGGGATTCCAAATCTTCTTGCCTCATCACTTACGGTGCTGCCCATGATTCCGATCACGCCGTGAGGTCCTTCAACCTTGGTTCTTGGTACTTCGTTCATCAGTCTCTCCAGAACCTCTGTTACATCGGAGATGGAGATCGCATAGCACATACCCTCTACATCGGTGGAAGCCATCTTAGCGGAGTTGATACCTACAACCTCGCCGTTCAGGTTCAGAAGGGCACCGCCGCTGTTTCCTGGATTGATAGCTGCATCGGTCTGGATCAGATCCACGCCGTCATCGTTCAGTCCCTCCAGACGACGGTTTTTAGCACTTACGATACCGGTGGTAACGGACTGTCCGTAGCCAAGAGCATTTCCGATAGCTACTACCTGCTCGCCGACTCTCAGATCATCGGAGCTTCCGATCTTTGCGATCTTAATGGCATCCATGGTCTCATCAGCGATATCCTCTAAATCTACTGCTACTACTGCCAGGTCACGGTCCTCGTCGTAGCCTTTGGCGGAAGCTTCGTAGGACTCGCCGTCTGCAAAAGTAACGGTCACTTCGTTTGCGTCTTCAATTACGTGGAAGTTGGTGGCTACCAGAAGCTCTGTCTCGCTCTTTCCGATGATGATACCGGAGCCGCTTCCCTTTACTTCTCTCTCGGTAGGGGTATTTGGCATATAGCCGAAACCGAAGCCGTACATGCCGTAGTAGTTATCTACTTCCATAACAGATGTGGTGGCGATGGATACGACAGATGGCATAGCCTCTTCCACGATGTCGGATACATCCAGCCAGCCTTTTACTCTCTCGGTGGTCTGCTCATCATTTTTAAGAAGGGTTACATTTTCTGCGGAAACGGTAAATGGGGTAACCGCCAGCAGAGCACTGAGGGCAAGCACTGCACCCTTTTTCATAAGTCTGTTCACTTTCTGATTTTTCATAATCTTATTTCTATTCATCTTACACTCCTCCTGAAAATGAATTTCTTTTGTTCTGATGTTTCACAGTATAGGCATGAATTGTGTCTGAACTGTGGGAAAAATGTGATGAAATCGTGAAGTAAAAAAAATATCGGATTCATCGGCATAATCAGTAATAAGGACGTCTCTCACTGATCTTATTCATTACACGGTCTGCATCATCCCCGTCAAGGATCCTTGGCTGATAATCATTGTAAGAAGAGTTCGAGCTGACAGAGATCGGGATGACCGTATTCTGCTGCTCTGTGATCTCTCCCTTCACCAGAGTAACCTTCTGCTGAAGAACCATGGCATCCTTTTCTGTAGGATTCACATTTCCGCCAAAACAGAAGTTTCCAAGGCTGTAGGCGATGGTCTTTCCCTTATATTCTTCCATACCCTGCACTACATGCGGATGATGTCCGATGACGATATCGGCACCCTCATCGATGGCATAGTGTCCCAGCTCGATCTGGTACTCGTCAGGGTCGGTGACAAGCTCGTTGCTCCAGTGGAAGCAGGCTGCAATATACTGACAGCCCTGATCCTTCAGTTTCTGAATATTGGCTTTTATCTGAGGCTTTCTCTCCAGATGATCTCTCAGTTCATAAATACCAAGAAGACCAACCTTAATGCCCTTCACTTCGATAACAGCCACCTCATCATAGCCGAAGGTCTTAATGCCTTTGCCCTCCAGCTCATCGATGGTGTCTGTGTAGCTGATCTCACCGTAGTCCTGGCTGTGGTTGTTTGCAAGGTTTGCTGCCTCCACAGAGGATCCGGAAAGAATAGCGGAGTATGCTCTTGGTGCTTTGAAGGCGTACTCCTTCGGCTCGCGGTAGGCCTCCTCCACATCCGAGAGGGTTCCTTCCATATTTACTACTGTAACATCGTCCGCTTCAAAAAGGCTGCGGAAGTTTTTAAAGAAATAATCCGCACCGTAAACATCATAATAAGAAGTAAAGCTGGTGTCTTCATCAAAGGCGATATCGCTTGCCAGCGTACAGTCGCCGGTAAAGGTGAAGGTAAGTTCCACCGGGGTATTTTCCCTGGCGATGCGCTCCTCCTCTTCCTTCTGTTCTCTGGCAATGCGCTCCTGCTCAGCCTGCTCCGCAGCGGCCTGCGCCTCCGCTTTTGCTCTCTGAACGGAGATCACTTTTCCCACACTGAGGCCTACGACCAGCAAAAGCACAAGAGCCATGCCTGCTCCCATAAGGATACCGACTCTCTGTTCCCGCTGTTTTCTCTCTGCCCGCATGTTTTTCAGTTTTCGAAGCAGCGTTCTTTTTTCTTTCTCATCCAGCGTTTCCAGAATGCGTTTCTTTAACTTCTTTTCTCTCTTTTTCAGTTCCTGGCTTCCTGCAAGCTTATCTCGCAGTTCCAGAAAGATCTCTATCCAGGTTTCCATCTCTTCTACCCCTCAGTATTTTTCTCGCCGGCTCCATAAAATACAAGCGCAGCGCATAACAGAACATCAAAAGGACCAGAGCGATCCAGAAAGGCGTTGGAATAAATTTTGCTTTTTTAAAGAGTGCCATTTCCCAGTCAAAGAAAGGCATAGGGGCGCAATGAAGCACCATAATATCCAGAGAGGCCCTGCCGATCTTATTAAGCGGAAGATCCTTAGGAAGGATCATGCAGAAGAGGATGGTCATCAGGGAACCAAGCACTCCCAGAACCAGAAGATTTCTCATGGAGCCAATGGTCAGCATCTGAATGTTGATGCGGCAGCCCATATGATACCAGCAAAGCCAGAAGGCTGATCCAAAGATCAGGAAAAACTGTCCGGCATATTTCATCAGCAGCTCTCTGTATAAGCCAACCATATATCCCACCATGAGGAAAACGGTACAGACGAAAAAGCGGACCGCAGAGGTAACCATATATTCCTCCGGGATTCCTGAAAACTTTGCGCCACGGAAATAGTGCATGCCGTAATTAAAGCATACTACCAGAACAGCTATGCAGATGCAGGTGAGGATCTGGGAACGTTTTTTGTTTACAGTTCTCATAAAGA
>JAGHUU010000319.1 GCA_018064695.1 Candidatus Blautia equi
CACCTCGTCCGGAACGTAATACTTTAAGGTCTTTCCATCCTGGATCCACTGACGGATCGTTTTGCTGGAAATATCAATATTCTCGGTATTTAAAAGGATAACGCTGGCATGGAAACGTTCGGAAAGCTCCGATATCTTCTCCTCCATGGACTGAAGAGATACATGATCCCGCACAGCCACAACAAGGGTACAGTTTTCACAGATCTTAGCCGGTTCCATCCAGTACTCAAAGGAAAACAGGGAATCCGCACCAATGATAAAATAGTATTCATGATCCGGATGCTCTTCTTTAAGCCTCTGCAGTGTCCTATAGGTATAAGTGTACCCATCCGGATGCATCTCCATAAGAGAAAGCTCAAAATGAGAATTGTCCGCAATGGCAAGCTGCACCATATCTGTGCGCTGGTCATCCGATGCACGGCCTTCCCGCTGCTTTTTATGCGGCGGATTGCCTGAAGGCATAAAATAAACCAGATCCAGTCCCAGCTGCTCATAGGTCTTTTCACCCAGAATCAGATGCCCAATATGAATGGGGTCAAAGGTGCCGCCCATTATGCCGATCTTTTTCTTTCTCAGCGCTTTTTCCTCAGTCAACATGATCTATCCCTCAAAAAACGATAAAATAATTATTTAGGAAGCTCGATCTTTTTCTTTTCGTTTTTACCCTCACGGTACAGAACGATTTTTTTGCCGATGACCTGTACTACATGAGAATGGGTATGCTCTGCAAGAACCGCTGCGATCTCACGTGGATCCTCCAGACAGTTCTGAAGAACACTGATCTTGATCAGTTCTCTGGCAGCCAGAGCCTCATCCACAGATGCGGTATTTTCAGGTGTTAAACCAAATTTACCAAACTGCAGAATAGGATCCATTTTCATAGCGAGACCTTTTAAGTAAGCTCTCTGCTTGCTGTTTAATTCTTTTACCATATTCAAATCCTCTGAAACTTATTTATAATAGTCAAACTGCCAGCCATACATCTTAACAGTATCGCCTTCCTCGATTCCGGCTGCCTCCAGGTCATCCAGAATACCGGATTCCTTCAGGAACTTCTGGAAGAAAGCAAAACCTTTCTCAGAATCAAGGTTTGTATAACCAAGCATTTTTTCGATCTTAGGTCCTTCTACCACAAACATGGAAGGATCATCCTCATCCATGGTGATGGTATATGGAAGGTTCTCATGGAACAGAGCCTCCTCAGGATTAAATTCCTGTTCGAAGACGATCTTCTCAAGCGGGCTGTTGTCCAGCATCTCTTTTACATAGAAAAGCAGTTCCCTTACGCCCTCGCCGGATACGGCGGAGATTGGGAATACTTTCATGCCCTGTGGCTCAAACTCTGCTCTAAGCTTATCTACAGGACTCTCCTCGCCCTCTTCCACATAGATGCTGTCGATCTTATTGGCAGCAATTACCTGTGGGCGGGCTGCAATGTCCGGATTGTATGCTTCAAGCTCTTTGTTGATCTTATAGATATCATCGATAGGATCGCGTCCCTCTGTTGATGCTGCATCCACAATGTGGATCATGACTCTGGTACGCTCAATATGACGAAGGAATTCGTGACCAAGGCCAACGCCTTCGGATGCTCCCTCAATAAGTCCCGGAATATCAGCGATGACAAAGCCGCCATTTGCGGTATCCACAACACCAAGGTTAGGACTCAGTGTGGTGAAATGATAGTTGGCGATCTTAGGTCTTGCATTAGTCACACGACTTAAGAATGTGGATTTTCCTACATTAGGGAAACCTACAAGTCCTACGTCTGCAATTACCTTAAGCTCCAGCTGAACTTCCAGCTCCTGGGATGGAGTGCCGGGCTGCGCATATTTGGGAACCTGCATGGTAGGTGTTGCATAATGCTGATTACCTTTACCGCCTTTACCGCCTTTTAAAATGATCTGACGACGGTTCTCCCCGGACATATCTGCAATGACTTTTCCGGAGGCTGCATCTTTAATAACGGTACCTTCCGGCACCTTCAGCACAATATCCTCACCGTCGGCACCGTGGCAATGGCGTTTGCCGCCCTGCTCGCCGTCCTGCGCTGCGAATTTGTGCTTAAATCTATACTCACCAAGGGTATTCTGACCCTCATCAACTTCAAATACTACGTTTCCGCCATTTCCGCCGTCTCCGCCATCGGGACCGCCGTTGGCTACAAACTTCTCTCTGCGGAAACTAACATGACCGTCTCCGCCCTTACCGGAGCGAATGACGATTTTTGCTCTATCTGCAAACATAGATTACCTCAAAATAAATGAAAAAGAAAGGCTCCAAACCTTAGCGATTTGAAGCCCATCCAAACAATGATTACTCTGCCTCTACTGGAACGATAGAAACCTGTTTCTTATCGCGGCCTTTTCTGGTGAATCTTACTACACCATCAACCAGCGCAAATAAAGTATAATCTTTACCGCAACCTACGTTCACACCTGGGTGAATCTTGGTTCCGCGCTGTCTGTAAAGGATATTTCCAGCTTTTACAAACTGTCCGTCTGCTCTTTTCGCACCTAATCTCTTAGACTCGGAATCACGGCCGTTCTTGGTAGAACCAACACCTTTTTTATGTGCGAATAACTGAAGGTTCATATTCATCATGTCTTTACACCTCCCTGACATTAACTCTCAAATAACGCTTTTGATAGCTATTCTCAATTTGCGTTAAGCCAAGAAGCAACGAATCCATCAATAATGTACTCTTTTCCGATGGCCCCGTAAGGAATTCGAAACTGACAAAACCGTCATCCTCTTTTTCCTTAAGCTGATCCTCTGTGAAGGTATCTATGGAGTTCACCGTGTTAATGATCAAAGCAGAAACTGCAGCGCAGATGATATCATAACCCTCTTCCGCATAGCCTGCATGACCTTTCGATACAAAACTGACATAAGCGCCGTTTCTTTTCTTAACAGTGATTGTAATCATAATGACACCAGATTAACCGTTGATCTTCTCAATCTGTACTTTGGTGAACTGCTGTCTATGACCGTTTTTCTTGTGATATCCAGTTTTTCTTTTGTACTTATAAACGATGACTTTCTTAGCCTTGCCGTTCTCAAGTACTTTAGCGGTAACAGTAGCGCCTGCTACGTCTGCGCCAACTTTCATTCCGTCGTTGCTTACAGCAATAACGTTTTCAAAAGTAACGGTCTCACCAGCCTCAACACCGAGCTTCTCAACTCTGATCACATCGCCTTCGGCTACTTTGTACTGTTTACCACCTGTTGCAATAATTGCGTACATAATGGCACCTCCTATGATCTAAACTCGCCAAATATGGTGGTCTTTCGACACTTATACCTCTTTGTGCGGCATACTCAATGATATTACCATGCAAAACATGATTCGTCAAGCAAGGAAATTAAATATTTTATACATTTATTTATGAAATATCAGGATAAAATTATTCTTCTCCTACCTCTGCATAACCTGAGTAATCATCTCCGCCTACTTCAGGAATATAACTGTCACCGGGTGTATCTGGAACCACCGGGTTATCAGGTACTACAGGAGTATCCGGTACTACTGGGGTATCCGGTACCACTGGGGTGTCCGGTACTACCGGCGTATCAGGTACTACTGGGGTGTCCGGTACTACTGGCGTATCTGGTACTACTGGGGTATCTGGCACTACCGGAGTATCCGGTACCACTGGGGTGTCCGGTGTTACCGGAGTTTCGGTAATGATCGGAGCAGGTGTATTGGTTGGTCTGCTCTGACCAGGAGTAGCGGTTGGACGAACCGGATTAGTCGGATTTACAGGATTTGCAGGGTTTACAGGAGTATCCGGTGTGTCCGGTTCTGCAGGTCTATCATTCGTATCCGGGATAATTGTTCCCTGATTTCCAGGGTTATAGTTATTACCGGGCTGATTACCGGTATTTCCGGCTGTAGGGTACTGCTGCTGTGGTGCAGGTGCCTGTACTCCGTTATTTACTGTAGGCTCTACAGCAGGTGCCGCATTCTGAACAGGAACATCAGGATTCATAATTCGATCCAGAACTTCCTTATCCGGAGTCACATAGCTGTAATAGATATATCCCTCAGTCTCATCCTTCTTTATTTTATACCAGGATGGTGTGGAGGCAATTACGTTCCATTCCTCTCCCAGTCTTCCAATAGCTACAGGGACGCTGTTTTTGTTCGCTTTCTCACGAATATGTGCATCAATGGTAAGGAATACAGGAACTTCCTCTTCCAGAACAAAATCCTCAGCATCCTCTTCTACTTTTTCATAATAAGAGAAAACCTGATCCTCTTCATCCTTAAAGAACAGATAATAATATCCAAACTGCTGGATCACTTCCGGCTCTTTCCATTTATCTGTGAAGATCTCCACCATTTCAAATGTATGAACATTTGTCTCATCCTCTTTATCTGTGAGCACGAGGTTCCATACCATATCCAGTGTCTTATCTTCATTGTCGGTGTTCTGTTTCTCTTCCAGAAGAACCGGCTTATACTCAGCAGTAAATTCTTTTACATCAGTCGCGTTTCTGATCACAAAGCTTTCACCGAAAAGCTCCAGCTCAATATCTTTGATCTCCTCTTCCTCATTTTCTTCCTGAGAATCATTTTCTTCTGCAGCATTTTCAGCGAGCTTTTCCGCTGCAGAAGCTTTAAAAGCTGCGGTAATCAATTCGGCTGTAACTTCTGCGGAATTATCTTCAGTTGCCATAGCTATAGCAGGGCTGATGCTCAGTGCAAAAGAAATAGCCAGTACTGTCCATAAATACTTACGCTTCATAATAACCTCCTGTCACAATTACAGAATTATCATAAAAAGACTGTTATGATAAGGCAACATAACAGTCTTTTCTGTGCAACATATATCGAAAATTAATCTTCTGTTATTTATTATTCCACAATGAATTTTAACACTGCACGGTTGGATATATTTCCTGCTTTATCAAAAATGTAAAACTCGGTGTCGTATACGCCAGGTGTATTGACATCCGGCTCGCCGGCTACCTGGATCACACGCCAGAGATCAAAGATATCATCCTTCACATCATCCTGGATCTCTTTTACATAAGAGGCAAGTTCGATCTTATCTCCCACTCTCACATGCTCTACGTAAGTATGAAGATAGATTCTTGGGGATCCCGGAGCCATTGCGTCTGCTATGGCTTCCTGCTCTGCTTTTGCCTGCTCTGCGTCTACATCAGCATTCTCCTCAGCAGTGGTTTCAGGTTCAGAAACAACTGCAGGTTCCTCCACTGTCTCAGCTGCCGGTTCCGCAGTTGGCTCAGCCGGAACTTCGGTTGGAACCGGAGTTGGTGTTTCAGTTGCAGCAGGTGCCTCAGTTGGTACAGGTGTTTCAGTTGGTGCAGGTGTTGCGGTCGGTTCAGGTGTTGCGGTTGGAGTAGGTGTCTCAGCAGGAGTCTCCACTGGTGGATTAGCCTTTAATGTATAGCTGAGTTTGGCAATATTGTTGCTTTTATCTTTCGCCACATAAATGACAGTAGCCTCTGAATCACTGATGCGGTATACAGATTCAACAGCAAGGGTATCGGATACATCCTCATCTTTGTCATCAATGGCAACAACACCCTCAAGAAGCTGTGCTTCAGTTACAGTCTCATCATATATAACTTCTGAATTCACAAAAATCTCAGGGCATTTTCTGTCAGAGTTGTATCTGAACTGATATAAGAGAGCGCCCAGAGCGATACAAATAACAACTAAAAAGATTCCTATTTTCTTCATATCGCAGGTCTCCTGTCAATTATTTATCTTTTCCGTAAGAACCGTATTTTCCGTAATATCTTCCATAGTACTTGCCATAGAATCCATTCTTATGCATGTCAACTTTATTGAGAATAACACCAAGAATAGGGCTTGCACTCTTGTTCAGCTGTTCAATGACCTCCTGAACAAAACGATAGCTGACGGTTCCGGCCTCAACAACAACTACGGAGCCATCACATTCATCGGCAATAATAGCACTGTCGATAACACTTCCAAGAGGAGGAGTATCGATGAGAATATAATCATAGATCGGTCTTACAAAGGAAAGGAATTCCTTGAAATATTTACCACTCAGCAGCTCGGCCGGGTTTGGCGGTACTTTTCCGGCATAAATGATATGCAGTTTATTATAGTTGGTGGCATAAACTACATTTTCAAGGCTCTCCTGCTTTGATAACAGATGGGATAAACCTAAAACCTCCTCAGTAACCTCGGTACGTCCGATGAGGACAGATTTACGAAGGTCGGCATCCACAAGGAGTACCTTTTTTCCGGATTCAGCAAGGGAAGCTGCCAGATTCAGGGTAACAGAACTCTTACCTTCATTAGGGGTACAGCTTGTGATAGCGATTACTTTTTTATCTTCTCCGCAGAATAAAAGATTGGTACGCAGAGATTTGTAGGACTCATTTGCAGTATAGTCAAGTTTTGGGATATTAATGGTTATGGTTTTCATTATCTGCGTCTCCCTTTATGTTTTCTCTTTTTGGATTTCTTTTCGCTCTCTACCATTGGGATGGCACCAAGAACACTGAGTCCCAGGTATTTCTCTACATCCTCCTGAGTCTGAATGGTATCATTGATGAGATAGTTCAGAAGAATGATAAAGATCGCAATGGCAGCACCGGCAAATACACCAAGCATACCGTTCTTTGTGGTATTCGGGCTGGATTTTGTCTGTGGAATGTTAGCAGCATCTACCATATTAACGGCATCGATATCCATTACGCTCTTGATATGGCTGGAACCAACCTCACGAAGTGCATTTGCGATATCGCAGGCTCTGTAAGGATCCACATCCTCTACAGTAATAGAAAGGATACGTGTATCAGTCTTGTTGGAAACACTCATCATTCCAAGAAGCTGGGCGCTTGTCATATCCAGTCCAAGCTGAGAGATAACTCCCTCTGTAACGGTACGGCTCTTAATAAGCTCCACATAGTCCTTTGTCAGAGACAGGGAGGTCTGCATATCACTACTGCTAAGAGTCTCTCCGTTCTGTCGGTTTAATACATACATACTGGTTGTGGATTTAAATTTTGGTGTGATAAGGAACATTGTCACAGCTATGGTGGCAAGGCCTACTGTCAGACCGGCAAGAATGATGATCCATGCTCTGTGAAGGAGCAGGGAGATGATCTCCATAAGGTCAATTTCAATTTCATCGTTTGCCTGTTTTTTTTCAAAGTCCATCTTTTCCAATTTCCCTTCCTTATAAATTTATGATTTTATACGGATTTGTTATAAAAATACGATCCGCATAATCTTCCCCAAGTTTTTTTGCGGCATATGCATATGCTTCGCCAATGCGGCTGACGCGTTCACGGCAGTCATGACAGTCAGATCCGACAAAAGAAAGAAGATCATACTGCATGAGCTTTTTGCAGAAGCGTTTTACGCTAAAGCCCTCTTTGCCTATGATGCTGTCGGCATTCACCTGCATTCTGGCACCCATCTCCGCAAGCTCCTCAATAAAATCGTACTGTTTATAAAGAGCCTCATATCTTTCAATATGTGCGATGACAGGTTTATAACCGGCCGAAATAAGTGAATAGACACGTTCCTTTATATGGGAAGCACTGTCCCCGCCGGAGAATTCCACCAGAACATATCTTGAGCCCGCCATAGTGGAGACCTGTTCTTTTTTCAGCATGCTTACCATCTCCATGGTAGAGTGGAACTCACAGCCTAAATACAGATTGAGTTCCAGCTTATCTGCTTCTCTTTTAAGAAGAGCAAACTGCTTCTTAACGGTCTGCAGATCGGTCTCAAACATTTTAAAACGGAAATGCGGGGTGGCAATGATATTCTTTACACCCTGTTTTTTCTCCATCAGAAGCATGTTTACCGCTTCTTCCAGATTGCGTGCGCCATCATCCACACCGGGAATTATGTGGCAATGAACATCAAATAATTCTTTCATCAGCTGCCTCCTATGTAACTTGACATGGAAGCCTTTGCTTCAGTCAGAGTCTTACTATTTATGCACAAAAATAACAGCTATGAGAACATAGCACTGAAAGTATACATCATCGCATACACATTTTCAAGCTTATTTGTCCACGTATTTTCCGTCAAGAATATCCTTAAGGTACTGACCGTACTGATTTTTCTTAAGCGTTTCATAGGTAGCATAGAGATCATCTCTGCTGATCCAGCCGTTTAAGTAAGCAATTTCCTCCAGGCAGGCAACCTTTCTATGCTGATGAGTCTCTACTGTTTTCACAAAATTTGTGGCATCTACAAGGCTCTCATGGGTTCCGGTATCCAGCCAGGTGAAGCCCTGACCAAGAACCTCCACATTGAGTTTGCCTTCTTCCAGATAAATGCGGTTCAGGTCGGTGATCTCAAGTTCTCCTCGTTTGGAGGGCTTCAGCCCCTTGGCATATTCAACTACTCTGTTATCGTAGAAATAAAGACCGGTAACACAATAATTGCTCTTTGGTTTTTCCGGCTTCTCTTCTATACTGATGGCTCTTCCCGCAGAATCAAATTCCACGATACCAAAGCGCTCCGGATCATCCACATAATAACCAAATACAGTAGCGCTGTTTCCGTTTTCCGCATAGGCAACGGCTTCTTTCAGTTTCTTCTTAAAACCGTGACCGGAGAAAATGTTGTCTCCAAGGATCATGGCAACTGTGTCATCACCAATGAACTCTTCTCCGATGATAAATGCCTGCGCCAGTCCATCCGGTGAAGGCTGTACCGCATACTGAAGACGAATGCCAAACTGGGAACCATCACCCAGAAGATCCTGAAAACGCGGCGTATCCTGCGGTGTGGAAATAATGAGGATATCCTGGATCCCTGCGTTCATAAGAACAGACAGAGGATAATAGATCATAGGTTTATCATAAATAGGAAGCAGCTGCTTACTGGTAACCTTGGTAAGGGGATAAAGTCTGGTGCCGGATCCTCCGGCTAACACGATACCTTTCATCTGATGCTTATTCTCCTAACTCTGCTGCTGCACATTTAAGGGCAGAATCGATAACTGCGTCCATATCGTAGTATTTATATTCTCCCAGACGTCCGCCAAAGATAATGTTTTTCTCGGCATCTGCAAGCTTTTTATACTCTTTAAAAAGATTTCCGTTTTTCACGTCATTTACAGGATAATACGGCTCATCTCCCGGTTTCCATTCGGAGGAATACTCGCGGCTGATAATGGTCTTTGGAATATCATTTCCCTCGTCATCCTTGCCGAACTCAAACCATTTATGCTCAATGATTCTGGTCCATGGAGTCTCGCGGTCTGTATAGTTCACTGCTGCATTTCCCTGGAAGTTTGGCTGATCCAATGTCTCATTCTCAAAACGAACGGATCTGTACTCCAGATATCCAAGAGAATAGTGGAAATATGCATCAATAGGACCGGTATAGATGACTTTGTCAGCAAGTGCATCCAGTTCCTCTTTATGCTCCAGATAATCGGTGTTCAGGCGAACCTCAATGCCGTCCAGAAGATTCTCGATGAGTTTGGTATAACCACCAACCGGAATTCCCTGATACAGTGCATTGAAATAGTTATTATCAAAGGTAAAACGAACAGGAAGACGGCGGATAATGAATGCAGGAAGATCCTTGCAATCACGTCCCCACTGTTTTTCTGTGTAGCCTTTTACCAGTTTCTCAAAAATATCTCTTCCAACCAGAGAGATGGCCTGCTCTTCCAGATTCTGCGGCTCACCAGTGATCTCCTTGCGCTGCTCTGCGATCTTAGCTGCAGCTTCCTCAGGAGTTACTACGCCCCACATCTTATTGAAGGTGTACATATTGAACGGAAGGGAATAACGCCCACCCTTATAGTTAGCTACCGGAGAATGGGTAAAGCGGTTGAATTCGGCATAACGGGTAATGTAATCCCATACGGTTTTGTTGTTGGTATGGAAAATATGCGCACCATATTTGTGCACATGAATGTTCTCGATTTTTTCTGTATAGATATTTCCTGCAATATTCGGACGTTTTTCAACAATCAGGACTTTTTTTCCGCAGTCTGCTGCTCTTCTGGCAAATACGGCACCGAAAAGGCCGGATCCAACTATTAAATAATCGTAAGACATACTTCTCTCCTTTTATCATATAAATTGCAATAATCTTAACACATTTTTAACAATTATACAAGCTATCAATGTGTGCCCTATGATATAATACGAAGTAATAGGTTACAGTTCACACGGCACCTAATCACTCGCTGATTAGGTGACCGGAGAAAGTGATTCAGGGGTGAGCAGGCATTTTTGCGAAGCAAAACTTTACATATGCCTGCGAAGTTACTGTTTGCTGGCTTGCCAGTGAACAGTAAC
>JAGHUU010000146.1 GCA_018064695.1 Candidatus Blautia equi
AGCCAGGGATTTGCCGCTTCGGATACGCGCATCATATACGCGGACACCATCAATAGTGCTGTCCAGTCTTGCAAAATAAATATATTCAAAAACACAATGCGCATGCTTTTCTGTGGCAAGTGTCATATCTGATTTCAGACCATCTTTTGTAATGGTGAGGATCTCGCCCGGTTTCAGGTCTCTTATGAACTCTGCACCTACAGAAGTGAGCGCGCAGCTCTCAGATGCCAGCACATAGGCATTTCCTCTTTTTCCAAGACAGAGCGGTTTTAATCCGTAAGGATCTCTGACACCGATGAGTTTTCTCGGGGACATGATCACCAGGCCGTAAGCGCCTTTGATCTTCTGCGCGGTGCGAAGCACTGCCTCCTCCGCGGAAGCTGCATGTACTCTCTCTCTTGCAATATGAAAGGCAATGACCTCGGAATCTGTAGTGGTATGGAAGATTGCTCCGTTCTGGATCAGCTCCCATTTCAGTTCGTTTGTGTTCACAAGATTGCCGTTATGTGCCAGTGCAAGAGTGCCTTTAACATAAGAAAGGACCAGCGGCTGTGCATTCTCCTTGACAGAGGCTCCTGTCGTGGAATAGCGCACATGCCCTAGCCCTATATCACCTTCCATTTTTTTCAGATTATACTCTCTGAATACCTCACTTACCAGTCCCAGGTCTTTTCTGAACTGGACATTTCCCCACTCACCGTCAGTCTTTGAAACCGCAATGCCGCAGGATTCCTGACCTCTGTGCTGAAGGGAAGTCAGTCCATAATAAATAGATGGAACCACATTTCCGCCATCCAGATCATAGATACCAAATACGCCGCATTCTTCTTTTAATTCTGCCATTTTTCTATCCTCCGCTGCTGTCAATACCACTGCATTATACGCATCAACGCATTACAAGGGTGAAATTATAAATCAGAAATCTCATTTGTCAACCCCGAATTTTCTGAAACAATTTTTTGAAAAAATTTGGATTTGCTCCTTGACAACCCGATTTTTTTGAGTATACTAAACGCCATAAGCAAGGGCGCTTTGGAGAAAATCCGAAGCGCCTCTTTTTTTTGCTAAAAATGAAAGGAGTGCAACAATATGGCACAGAGTATACCTGAAATTTATGGCAGCCTTGTTTTTAACGACAAGATTATGAGAGCGAAACTGCCAAAGGACGTTTATAAAGCATTAAGAAAGACCATCGAGCGTGAAACTCATCTGGAACTCGATGTTGCTAACTCCGTAGCAGTAGCTATGAAGGAATGGGCAATCGAGAATGGTGCTACCCATTATACCCATTGGTTCCAACCAATGACCAACTTCACTGCTGAAAAACATGACAGCTTTATCTCCCCTACCGGAAACGGTGAGGTTCTGATGGAGTTCTCCGGCAAGGAGCTGGTCAAAGGTGAGCCTGATGCATCCAGCTTCCCATCCGGCGGTCTTCGTGCAACCTTCGAGGCAAGAGGATATACAGCATGGGATCCTACCTCCCCTGCATTTATTAAAGATGGTACTCTATACATTCCTACAGCATTCTGTTCCTACAGCGGCGAGGCTCTTGATAAAAAGACTCCTCTTCTCCGCTCCATGGAAGCTCTGAATAAAGAGGCTGTAAAACTTCTTCACCTGATCGGAAAAACTGATGTAAAACATGTCAGCACTACCGTAGGTCCTGAGCAGGAATACTTCCTGGTTGATAAAGACCTCTATAAAAAGAGAAAAGACCTGATCTACTGCGGCCGTACCCTGATCGGTGCCTCCGCTCCAAAAGGACAGGAAATGGATGACCACTATTTCGGAACCTTAAAACCACGTGTTGCAGCTTACATGCACGACCTGGATGAGATGCTCTGGAAACTTGGCATCCCTGCAAAAACCAAACATAACGAAGTAGCTCCTGCACAGCACGAGCTTGCTCCTGTATTTGATACCACCAACGTAGCAGTTGACCACAACCAGTTAACCATGGAAGTTATGAAAAAGATCGCTGACGATCACAACATGGTATGTCTTCTTCACGAGAAACCATTTGAGGGCATCAACGGAAGCGGTAAACATAACAACTGGTCCGTAAGCACCGATACCGGTGTAAACCTTCTGGATCCTGGCAAAAATCCTGCACAGAACACTGCATTCCTGGTATTCCTTGTGGCAGTTATCAAAGCTGTTGATGAGTACGCAGATCTTCTCCGTCTCTCCGTAGCAAGTGCCGGAAACGATCATCGTCTTGGTGCTAACGAGGCTCCTCCTGCTATCGTATCCATCTTCCTTGGAGATGAGCTGGCAGCCATTGCAGATTCCATCATCAACGACGACTTCTACGCTGGTCACAGTGCAGAAAAGATGGATATCGGTGCTACCGTACTTCCACACTTTGTAAAAGACAACACCGACAGAAACAGAACTTCACCATTTGCATTCACCGGAAACAAATTCGAGTTCCGTATGCTTGGATCTTCCGCTTCTGTTGCTAACCCTAACATCATCCTGAACACTGCTGTCGCAGAGTCCCTGGCTCAGTTTTCCGAGAAGCTTGAGGGTGTTCCTGCAGAGGAAATGGAGAAAGCTATCCACGCACTCCTTAAAGAGACCCTGATCGCTCACAAACGTGTCATCTTCAACGGAAACGGATATGCAGATGAGTGGGTAGAGGAAGCTGAGAAACGTGGTCTTCCAAACCTGAAATCCACTCCAGATGCACTTGAGCAGTATATCTCCGATAAGAACGTAGAGCTTCTGGTAAGCCATAAGATCTTCACCAAACCTGAGCTCTTCTCCAGATACGAGATCAAGCTTGAGAACTATGTGAAGACCGTTCACATTGAGTCCAGCACTCTCTGCGAGATCATCCAGAAAGATCTGCTTCCAACCATCACAAGCTACTGTGAGCAGATCGCTCGTACCGCTCAGATGAAGAAAGCTGTTGTAGCTGACATCTCTGTAGCTGCTGAGGCTGATCTTCTTAAGAAATTCACAGCACTCTCCGAGTCCATGATCAAAGATCTTGCAGCTCTTAAGGCTGTAACTGCTGAGGCAGAGGCATTAGCTGCTGAGGATATGCTGAAAGGTGCTAAGTGCTATCAGGCTTCCGTTCTTCCTGTAATGGATGCGATCCGTGCAGCTGCAGATGAGGCTGAGGCTCTGATTCCAGATGAGCTTCTTCCATACCCAACCTATGGAAAACTTCTCTTCTCCATCTGATCTCTGATCTGATCATCAGGTAATAACAGGAGATACAAACACATTACCATCAAATCGATTCCTCATCCATCGATCACATAATTCTGTATCTCCTGTTTTACATAAAAGAAAACATAAAAAAATGGCTGTCCAAACCGGACAGTCATTTTTTTCGTCGTTATAAATTATTCTTTGATACCGCTGGCTGCAATACCGGAGAGGATGTGTCTGGATAAAAACAGATAGATGATCACAACCGGCAGGATGGAGAAGGCAACCATTACATAAACCTGACCCATATCAAACTTCAGATAGTCCGCAGAACGAAGCTGGGCTATCAGAATAGGCAGGGTCTTCTTTGAATCGGAATGTAAGACCAGGGCCGGTACAAAATAGTTGTTCCAGCTGTTTACAAAATTGAAGATCACCTGTACGGCAATTGCCGGCTTCATAAGCGGGAGTACGATGCTGTTGAAGGTATAGAACTCACCGGAGCCATCAATTCTGGCCGCCTCTATCATAGACAACGGAAGGTTGCTGGCCATGAACTGCTTCATATAATAGAATGCAACCGGCGCAGCTATGGATGGAAGGATGATCGCCATAAAATTGTCATCCAGCTTCATTTTAAGTATCAGCTGAACAAAACCAAATGCTGTAACCTGGGTAGGGATCATCATGATCATCAGAATAAAGTTGATCACTGCATTCCTGCCCTTAAACCGGTATGCATGGATGGCATAAGCTGTCATACAGGAAAAATACACGCTCAGAACAGCACTGGTGCTTCCTATAAAGAAGCTGTTCAGTAATCCGCGAATGATTGGCAGCGTACCTGACAGCAGCGCATTCCAGTTTTCTATAAGATGTGTGCTTGGCACAGGGGTAAAGCCTCTGGAGAGCTCTCCGTGGGATCTGGTGGCATTTACGACCAGAATATAGA
>JAGHUU010000133.1 GCA_018064695.1 Candidatus Blautia equi
TGGATGAAAAAAGACAGGAAAAAGATGTTTACAAGAATATGCCCCTGTGCTATACTATGCAAGGTGATTTCGGGAGACCGGAATTCCGCATAAACAGCCCTTATTCGGAGATTGGAAACTCGGACCGTCTCTTAATATGCGGCGATTCATATTTATATTTTAAGGAGGAAATCACAATGATTTCAAACGAGAAAAAAACAGCAATCATCAAAGAGTACGCAAGAACTGAGGGTGACACCGGTTCACCAGAGGTACAGGTAGCTATCCTTACCGCAAGAATCCAGGAGCTCACCGAGCATCTGAAAGAGCATCACAAAGATCATCATTCCAGACGTGGTCTTCTGAAAATGGTTGGTCAGAGACGTGGTCTTCTTGCATACCTTAAGAAAACCGACATCAACAGATACCGTGCACTGATCGAGAAACTTGGTCTGAGAAAATAATATTTTCTGTAAAGCGGAAGGGCGGATTAACCATCCGCCCTTGTTTTCGATTATGCAGGGTCTGGACAATGTCCGGCGCTAACAAATCAGACAAAAATTCCAATAAGATGCGGGAGTTATTTCCGAGACTTCTGAAAAGCTCATTTTCCGGAAACAAAATGGTTTTTTCAGTTGTTTCGGACTCCTGATTTTATTGATGAACACTATCACAATGAAGAAAGGATAAAAAAACATGTATAAGAGTTATTCCATGGAATTAGCAGGAAGAACCTTAAGAGTAGATATCGGACGTGTAGCTAAACAGGCTAACGGCGCTGCTCTTATGATGTACGGCGATACCACCGTTCTTTCCACCGCTACCGCTTCCAAAGAGCCAAGAGAGGGAATCGATTTCTTCCCACTCAGTGTAGAATATGAAGAGAAAATGTACGCAGTAGGTAAGATCCCAGGAGGATTCAATAAGAGAGAGGGAAAAGCAAGCGAGCACGCTATCCTTACCTCCCGTGTTATTGACCGTCCTATGAGACCACTGTTCCCTAAGGATTACAGAAACGATGTTGCCCTGAACAACATGGTAATGGCAGTTGATCCTGCAGCTAACCCGGAGATCGCAGCTATGCTCGGTTCCTCCATCGCAACCTGTATTTCCGATATCCCATTTGACGGCCCATGCGCTACCACCCAGGTAGGTCTGATCAACGGCGAGTTCGTGATCAACCCAAGCATGGAGCAGAAAGTAGTATCCGACCTTCAGCTTACCGTAGCATCCACCAGAGAGAAAGTAATCATGATCGAGGCAGGCGCTAACGAGGTACCTGAGGATCAGATGATCGAGGCTATCTACAAAGCTCACGAGGTAAACCAGGAGATCATCGCTTTCATCGACAAGATCGTTGCTGAGTGCGGTAAAGAGAAACACGCATATGAGTCCTGCGCTATTCCTGAGGAACTTTTCGCAGCAATCAAAGAGATCGTTCCACCAGCAGAGATGGAAGTTGCCGTATTCGCTGATGAGAAACAGATCCGCGACAAAAACATCGCAGAGGTTACCGCTCGTCTGAAAGAGGCATTTGCTGATAAAGAAGAGTGGCTTGCAGTTCTCGGCGAGGCTGTATACCAGTACCAGAAGAAGACCGTACGTAAGATGATCCTGAAAGATCACAAACGTCCTGACGGTCGTCAGATCACCCAGATCCGTCCTCTGGCAGCTGAGACCGATATCATCCCACGTGTTCATGGTTCCGCTATGTTCACCCGTGGACAGACTCAGATCTGTACCGTAACCACTCTGGCTCCACTTTCCGAGGCTCAGAAGCTTGACGGTCTTGATGTATTTGAGACCTCCAAGAGATATATGCATCACTACAACTTCCCATCCTACTCCGTAGGTGAGACCAAACCTTCCAGAGGACCTGGACGTCGTGAGATCGGACACGGTGCACTGGCTGAGAGAGCATTAGTTCCTGTTCTTCCTACCGAAGAGGAGTTCCCATATGCGATCCGTACTGTATCCGAGACCTTCGAGTCCAACGGATCTACCTCCCAGGCTTCTATCTGTGCATCCACCATGTCTCTTATGGCAGCAGGTGTTCCAATTAAGAAACCTGTAGCAGGTATCTCCTGTGGTCTTGTTACCGGTGAGACCGATGACGACTATCTGGTACTTACCGATATCCAGGGTCTTGAGGACTTCTTCGGCGATATGGACTTCAAGGTAGCAGGTACCCACGACGGTATCACCGCTATCCAGATGGATATTAAGATCCACGGTCTTACCAGACCAATCGTAGAGGAAGCTATCCGCAGAACCAAAGAGGCAAGAGAGTACATCCTTACCGAGGTTATGGAGAAATGTATCGCAGCACCACGCGCTACTGTTGGCGAGTATGCTCCTAAGATCATCTCCCTGCAGATCGATCCTCAGAAGATCGGTGATGTTGTAGGTCAGAGAGGAAAGACCATCAATGCAATCATCGAGAGAACCGGCGTTAAGATCGATATCACCGATGACGGTATGGTATCTATCTGCGGTATCGAGCAGAAGGGCATGGATGAGGCTTATCGCATGGTAAACATCATCGCTACTGATTTTGAGCAGGGCCAGATCCTTACCGGTTCTGTAGTAAGCATCAAAGAGTTCGGCGCATTCGTTGAGTTCGCTCCTGGCAAAGAGGGAATGGTTCACATCTCCAAAATCTGCAAAGAGAGAATCAACCGTGTAGAGGACGTTCTTACTCTTGGCGACAAGGTTACTGTAGTATGCATGGGCAAGGACAAGATGGGCAGAATGAGCTTCTCCATTAAAGACGTACCTGCACAGGCATAATCTTAAGAGAAACTGAGTTTTTCTATAACGAAATTTTATATGAGAATCTGCTCTCGGGCAGATTCTCATTTTATAAACTGGACAGAGACTTCCGGAAGAAAGGGAGGAGATACCATGAATTACCATAACATAACAAAGGACGATATGTTAAACGGCGACGGACTGCGTGTTGTGCTCTGGGTTGCAGGCTGCCTGCATCATTGTCCGGAGTGCCAGAATCCGGTCACCTGGAATCCTGAGGGAGGTCTTCCCTTCGGAGAAGCGGAGAAGGCTGAGATCTTCAAAGAGCTGGATAAGGATTATATCAGCGGCATTACTTTCTCCGGCGGAGACCCGCTTCACCCTGCAAACCGTGCAGCTGTGACAGCACTGGCAAAAGAGATCCGGGAAAAATATCCTGAAAAGACCATCTGGCTCTACACAGGATACCTTTGGGAAGAGGTCTGCCAGGAAGAGATCATGGATTATCTGGATGTGTGTCTGGAAGGCAAGTTTGAGGTGGCAAATAAGCTCCTCACCCTCCACTGGGTAGGCTCCACCAACCAGAGAGTTATCGATGTGAAAAAGACCCGCCAGGCCGGAAGGATCGTGATCTGGTCCGAGGACGGCAGCGATGATACCGATTACGCGGCAGGAAGTCAGAACGGCCCATGCGGCTGCGGCTTCTGATCCCTTTGTCTGAAAAAGGAGAAGACTATGCAGAAAGAAAAAATCCAGATCTTATATCACTCTGATGAGATCGAGAAACTGAGATATATTGACGGCAAGAGCGACTGGATCGACCTTCGCGCAGCTAAGGAATATCACTTAAAACCATTTGAGTTCGCACTCATTGACCTTGGTGTTTCCGTGAAACTGCCGGAAGGGTATGAGATGATCATCGCACCGCGTTCTTCCACATATAAGAACTACGGAATCATCCAGACCAACTCCATCGGCGTTGTGGACGAGAGCTATTGCGGCAGAGATGACATCCTTAAAATGCCTGCTCTGGCTCTCCGCGAGACTGAGATCCACGTAAACGACAGAGTCTGCCAGTTCCGTATCATCAAACACCAGCCGGTCATTGAGTTCGAAGATGTAGAGGACTTAACCGATGCCTCCAGAGGCGGAATCGGCTCCACCGGAAAACAATAAAAAATATCAGGGGATATTGTTTGGCTCGTGTGAGCCGACCAATATCCTTTTTATTTTAAAGAATCTGACAATATTACCTGAAAATAATAAAAAAAGACATAGAGATTTGGTCGTTCTGTGCTATAATGGTTAATAGCGTGGTTTCAAATATGCTTGCGAGAGGAGTACCGGAAAGATGAGTGATGAAAAGAAAGACAAAACCTTATGGCGCCTGGAAGACCAGAAATGGTGGCAGGAATACGTCGCCAAAATGAAACAGCCGACAGTACTTTCCGGAAACGGCAGTGCAGTTCCGGTAAACGGTTCCGGTTCCGCCGGAAGCGGCCTCTTTATCTATTCCAGCAATGTTTATGGAAGCGGCAGCAACGGCAGCGGTCTTTATATTATGACCAGCGGCAGCAACGTATACGGAAGCGGTCTCTATATTATGAGCAGCGGTTCTTATGTATACGGAAGCGGAAGCGGCCTCTATATTATGAGCAGCGGTTCTGCTGTATATGGCAGTGGAAGCGGCCTTTATATCCAGGGAAGCAACGCAGCGGTATATGGCACTGCAGCCATGCAGCAGGAAGCTAATACCTGCACTGTGGACATGAGCAAGGTTCTTATTCCGGAGTATTTAAGGGAGGCAGCCCTTAAATCTGCCAACGCTGCAAACAACGCATCCGGCGTACTGGCTTATGGCCTGGATCTGATCTAAGGATTCTGATATGAATGCATTTCATTCTTTATGGACGCTGCCGGGAGTTTTAAGAAACCAGGGAAGGGTAGACTTCCCTGATTTTGAGCTTCTGACAGCGATTCTTTCTGCACTGAAATGGAAAGAAAATAATGGTTCCATCAAGCTGATTACCGATACACCCGGCGCGCTCTTTTTTAAAGAGATCGGTATGGAAGGACTTTGGGATGACATAGACCTTTCTCTGGACGACATGGATGTGAGGATCAACCCGTTTCTCTTCTGGGCAGCCGGAAAGCTGTTTGCCCTTAAGAAGATGGAAACACCCTGCGTCATGCTGGATACCGATCTTATCATCTGGGAAAAGATCGATGGACTGAAGGATTTTGAAGTGGTTGCAGCTCATCCCGAGGCACTGAATCCCTTTGTCTACCCGGATCCCCATACCTTCTTATTCGAAGATGGCTACACCTACCCGGAAAACTGGGATTTCTCCATAGCAGCTGCCAATACGGCTTTTCTGTATCTTAAAAATCAGGATTTCAGGGATCGCTATGTGGAAGCGGCCATGGATTTCTTTCTTCATGTGAAGACAGACGGACTGAATACTGTGAACGCCATGTGCTTTGCTGAGCAGCGCGTTCTCCCTATGTGCGCCAAGGCGGAAAAACAGAAGATGGCCTATCTTCTGGATCTTGCAAGACCGGAGCAGCAGTCCTTAGTGACCCACACCTGGGGCTATAAAAACGTGCTGCGGCAGAACGAGGCGGAGCGAACAGCCTTCTGTAAGAAGTGTGTAAGAAGAGTGATGAAGGACTTCCCGGAGTCTGCGCATCTTATCACGGAGAATCCGATATTAAAAAAATATGCAGAATAAATAAGGACATGTGATTGCTCACATGTCCTGTTTTTGTGCAGAAGATTATGCAATTTTAATTATTCAGCTAAGGTATCTTCTACGGCCTCCTGAAGCTGTGCGTTCATGACGATGGCATTGAAGACCTCGGCTGCCTGGTCGTACTCCTCATCGGACTCGATATTGGAGAGGAGCGGAGCGCCTTCCTCTGTGATGTCGAAGCAGTAGAGGTAAACATCGCCGTTCACCGGCTGTCCGTTCTCATCCAGAGCCAGAAGCGCAATATATTTTTTCTCTTTTACAGGGAATGTGGTAAGGATGGCACATTCTACCTCTGTATCATCTTCCATGGTTAAGGTGATGGTTCTGCGGTCATTTGCAGATTCACAGCCGCCGCAGGTGGCACAGTCGCTGGAGCTGCATGTGGTTAAATTTGGATCCTGCATGGTATATCCTCGCTTTTCTATATTTTTCTTTGGATAGTGCAAAGTGACTTTCCCTATCATAGCAGATTCTGCTGTTAATTGCAATTTAATCGTAAAAAGCAGGGCGAAAGAGGGGGAAAAAGCTTTTAAAGAAAATAAAGTGTGGTATAATATAGGGAACTTTGACGCTAAATGGGAGGAAGATGAGAATGGATCCCTGGGGACATTTTAAGACGATCACAAAGCACAAGATGCTGGTTATGAAATATTGTTTTCGGATAGGATTATATAAGCAGGGACTGCTTCATGATCTTTCCAAATATTCACCTACGGAGTTTATTCAGGGGTGCAAATACTATCAGGGCTTTAGAAGCCCCAACAATGCCGAGCGCGAGGACACAGGCGTGTCTCTGGCATGGCTGCATCATAAGGGGCGCAACCGCCATCACTATGAGCACTGGGTAGACTATTCCCTGGATACAGAGAAGGTGATCATGGGCGCAAAAATGCCGCGCCGTTACGTGGCCGAGATGATCATGGACAGGATCAGCGCTTCCAGAAACTATCTGGGCGAGGAGGCCTACAATGATCAGCAGCCGCTGGCCTATTATATGAAGAGCAAGGAGAAGCTCTGGTTCATCCACCCGGAGACCAAAAGGGACCTGGAAGCACTGCTTCGCATCCTGGCGGATCACGGGGAGAAAAAGCTGCTCCACTATATAAAATACGTCTATTTAAAGGACGAGCACTGTGCCGCATACAATGCGCTGCAGTGTGTGAAACGCTATTTTAAGAAAGAACAGTAAACGCGGAGGAAAAGATGAGATACGAAGCAATCAAAGCCTACGAGATCCTGAAAGAGGAAGAACTAACCGACATCGCGTCCAAAGGTTACCTGCTGAGACATAAGAAGACCGGTGCCCGTGTTCTTCTGATCGAGAATGAGGATGAGAACAAGGTATTTAATATCGCTTTTCGAACCACCCCTGTGAACAGCACCGGAGTGGCACATATCATGGAGCACAGCGTGCTCTGCGGATCCAGAGAGTTCCCTCTTAAGGATCCTTTTGTGGAGCTGGTAAAGGGCTCCATGAACACCTTCTTAAATGCAATGACCTATTCCGACAAGACCTGCTACCCGGTGGCAAGCTGCAACGATCAGGACTTCCAGAACCTGATCCATGTATACCTGGATGCTGTCTTCTATCCGAATATTTATAACACAGACAAGACCTTCCGCCAGGAGGGCTGGAACTATCATCTGGAGGATGTGAACGGACCTCTGACCTACAACGGTGTTGTATATAATGAGATGAAGGGGGCCTTCTCCTCCCCGGATCAGGTGCTGGAGCGCGAGATCATGAATTCCCTCTTCCCTGATACCACCTATGGCGTGGAGTCCGGCGGAGATCCAAAGCACATTCCGGAGCTTTCCTATGAGGAGTACCTGAACTTCCACAGAAAATACTATCATCCATCCAACAGCTTTATCTATCTCTATGGAAACATGGACATGGCTGAAAAGCTGGCATTTATTGACGAGAAATACCTTTCCGCTTTTGATTATCTGAAGGTGGATTCCGAGGTGGAGGAGCAGAAGCCTTTTGCGGCTATGAAGGACCTCACCATGGAATACCCAATCGGAGACAGCGAGGGAGAGGAGAACAACACATATTTCTCCTACAACACAGTAGTTGGCTCCACAGACGCCAAGCTCTGCATGGCTTTTGAGATCCTGGATTATGCGCTCCTCAGCGCGCCGGGTGCACCTTTAAAACAGGCCATCCTGGATGCTGGTGTTGGAGAGGATGTCTACGGAAACTTTGACGACGGCATTTTACAGCCGTACTTCACCATCATTGCAAAGGGCGCAAACACAGACCAGAAAGCGCTGTTCCTTTCCACCATCCGTCAGGTTCTGGAAGGAATTGCGGAGAAAGGCATTGACTCCAAAGCCCTGGAAGCTGGTCTCAACTATTTTGAGTTCCGCTACAGAGAGGCCGATTTCTCTTCCTATCCAAAGGGACTTATGTACGGTCTGGATATTATGGGAGAGTGGCTGTATGAGAAAGGGGATCCTTTCAGCCAGGTGAAACAGCTGGCTATCTTTGAGGAACTGAAAAAAGAGGTTGGCACAGGTTACTTTGAGAATCTGATCCGCACCTATCTTCTGAATAACCCGCACAGCTGTATGCTGACACTGGTTCCATCCAAAGGCCTTGCCGCAAAGAAAGAGCAGGAGCTGGCTGAGAAGCTGGAGGCCTATAGAGCAAGCCTTGATGCAGAGACTCTTGAGAAGATGGTAGCTGCAACAGAGGAACTGGAGGCATACCAGGGCGAGGAAGAGGATCCTGAGAATCTGAAATGCATCCCTATGCTGAAAAGATCTGATCTTAAGAAAGAGGCAGACCGCTTCATCAACGAGGAGAGATCCGTGGACGGCAATCTGTTCCTCTATCACAATGTACGAACCAACGGCATCGGATACCTGGATCTCATGTTTGAGATCACCGGGCTTTCCGCTGAGAAGATCCCATACCTTGGACTTCTGAAATCCGTTTTATGCTATATCGACACTGAGAAATATACCTTCGGAGAGCTCTTCAATGTGATCAACGCCAGAAGCGGCGGACTGCAATGCGGCGTGGACATCTTTGAGGATCAGAACTCCTCCGACAATTTCCGTGTCATGTTTACCATGAAGGGCAAAGCCCTCTATTCCCAGATGGGCTTCCTGTACGAGATGGGCAAGGAGATCCTGCTTCATTCCAGGCTTGAGGACACCAAGCGTCTTAAGGAGATCGTGGCACAGACAAAATCCCGCGCTCAGGCAGGAATGGTATCCAGCGGACATGGAACCGCTGTCCTTCGTGCTTCCTCCTACACATCATCCGTAGCAGCCTTCCAGGATGAGCTGGCAGGAATCGGCTATTATCAGTTTATTGAAGCTCTGGACAGAGACTTTGAGGAGAAGAAGGAGGAACTGGTGGCAGCCCTTAAGAGCCTGCTCTCTGAGATCCTGAACCCTGAAAAGCTTATGGTAAGCTATACCGGAGAGGAGGTATCCCTTGCTGATGTGGAAGCTCTGACACTGGAGTTAAAGAAGAGCATCGGCACAGGCGTTCCGGCAGTTCCTGCAAAGGCGCTTACGCTTGAGAAAAAGAACGAGGGCTTTATGACCTCCGGACAGGTACAGTATGTAGCCCAGACCGGAAACTTCCGCGAAAAAGGCTACGACTATACCGGTGCCCTCAGCATCCTGAAGGTCATTTTAGGCTATGATTATATGTGGCTGAACATACGCGTGAAAGGCGGTGCCTACGGCTGTATGAACGGCTTTAAGAGAAACGGAGACAGCTACTTTGTATCTTACCGCGATCCGCACCTGAAACACACTCTGGAGGTTTACAGAGGCATTCCGGACTATGTGAGAAGTTTCACTGCTGATGAGAGAGAAATGACCAAATACATCATCGGAACCATCAGCGGCAAGGATGTGCCTAAGACCCCGCAGATGAAGGGCAGCGTATCCAAGAGCGCATATTTCTGCAATGTTTCTGAGGAGATGGTGCAGAGAGAACGTGACGAGATCCTGAACGCATCCGAAAAAGATATCCAGGCACTGGCTCCGCTCATCGAGGCAATTCTTGAGAACCAGGCCATCTGCGTAGTGGGAAGCGAGAGCGTGATCAATAAGGATCAGGATGTCTTAAAATCCATCAAACCACTGATTACCTGCTGAGAGAGGAAAATATGAACGATAATTATAAATCCGGATTTGTTGCCATCATTGGCCGCCCGAACGTGGGCAAATCCACACTGATGAACCGGCTGATCGGACAGAAGATCGCCATCACATCCAACAAGCCGCAGACCACCAGAAACCGCATCCAGACCGTATATAGCGCAGATCAGGGACAGATCGTATTTCTGGACACCCCCGGTATCCACAAGGCAAAAAACAAGCTTGGCGAGTACATGGTGCAGGTTGCGGAGAGAACCTTAAAAGAGGTGGATGTGATCCTCTGGCTGGTGGAGCCAACCAACTTTATCGGCGCCGGGGAGAGACACATAGGTGAACAGCTTCGCGGCATCGGAGTACCGGTGATCCTTGTGATCAATAAGGTGGATACCGTTGATAAGGAGAAGGTTGCGGAAGCTATCAATACCTACAAAGAGCTGATGGAATTTGACGAGATCATTCCTACCTCTGCCATCAGAGGCCAGAATGTGAAGGATATTCCGGAGAGCATCTTTAAATACCTGCCATACGGCCCTATGTATTATGATGAGGACACCATCACAGACCAGCCGCAGAGACAGATCGTGGCGGAGATCATAAGAGAG
>JAGHUU010000123.1 GCA_018064695.1 Candidatus Blautia equi
ATCTCGTGATGGCGCATGATATCCCGGTACTGCAGCTGCTTTAGTACCTGGGGACCATAGGCGAAACCAAGGATCATACAGCGGTAAATATTATCTAAAACATCTTCCTCATAGGCCATGGAGGTGTAAGCCATCTCATGGTAGAACCAGGGGGAGATTTTTTTGTTGATGGAGGTGATCACCTGATTGGTTTTGGTGAGATCGGGCTCCACGTGAATGTACTCATCAAACAGGGTGAACTGCGAGACGGGTTCCAGCAGAAGCCGGATATTCTGATGGCCTTTTCCGCTGGACCAGGCCACGTAAATGCAGGTGAACATGGATTCCAGATCCTGCCTGCAGGTGTAATAGGTCATGCCTGCACCTCCTCTGCTATGTGAAAATCAGAGAAGAGGTTCATCTGAGTGTAGGAGACATTCTGCCCTTCGATCTCCATGACGGAGGTGCGCTCCAGGGCGGTGAGCTGGTTGTGAATAAAGTGCTCTTCAATAGGGATGTGATAGAGCATTCTTCCGCCGCAGGTGATGAAATACTGGGCTCGTTTCAGAACCACGTGCATTTTTTTCAGCATTTCAAAGGTGATGCTGCCGTAGCGGCGTGCGGAGAGGATCTTTTTTACGCTGTTAGGGCCAATGCCCGGAACGCGCAGGAGCACATCCGCAGGGGCGGTGTTGATCTCCACAGGGAAGTGCTCCAGATGCTGGAGTGCCCAAAAGCATTTGGGGTCCAGCTTGGGGTCGAAGAAGGGGTTCTTCTGGGAGAGGAGTTCCTCGGCGTGAAATCCGTAGTAGCGCATCAGCCAGTCTGCCTGATAAAGTCGATGCTCGCGCAAAAGGGGTACCGGAGTATTTAAAGAAGGGAGGGCCTGATCCTCGTTGAGAGGAATGTATCCGGAGAAGAAAACGCGCTTCAGGTCAAAGGACTGGTAGAGACTCTGGGTGGTGCGGATCAGTTCCAGATCGGTCTCACCGGTGGCGCCGATGATCATCTGGGTGCTCTGGCCTGCACTGGCAAAGGGACGATGGAGAAGGCCATCCGTGCGCTCTGCCGGTAGATAGAGAGGGCGGTCCATGAGCTCACGGCCGATGTCCTGGAAACGGGTCCACCGGAGATATGGCCAGGGCCGGGGGAGCCGGAGAGTTTTTCAGGAGCATCGCCCCAGATGCTGTGGACCAGGTGCCGGTTGATTCCGGCCCGCTCCATGCGGGCATCCTTGCCGATGGCAAGACGATGGGCCGCAATGGTTTCAGAGATCTGATTCATGGGGCGGATGATGTTTTTCATGGTTTTATTAGGAGCCAGATGGCTCAGGCTGTCCGCTGTAGGAAGCTCCATATTGATACTGATTCTGTCGGCCAGAAGACCGGCGGAATAGAGGAGCTCAGGGGAAGCCCCCGGGATGGCTTTCACATGTATGTATCCGTTAAAGTGATATTTTGTGCGAAGCAGGCGGAGAGCCTCGCACATTTTCTCCATGGTATGGTTGGGGTTTTTCAGGATACCGGAGCTGAGGAAGAGACCCTCAATGTAGTTGCGCTTGTAGAATTCGATGGTAAGTTCACAGATTTCCTCAGGGGTGAAGGTGGCACGTGGAACGTCGTTGCTCTTTCTGTTCTTACAGTATTTGCAGTCATAAGCACAATGATTGGTCATGAGGATCTTAAGAAGAGAGATGCATCTGCCGTCTGCCGCGAAGGCATGGCAGACACCGGCTGCACAGGAATTGCCAAGCATGCCCTTGCGCCCGCGGCGATCAGCACCGCTGCTGGTGCAGGCTACGTCATATTTGGCTGCGTCGCTTAAGATGGTCAGCTTCTCTTCGATTGTCATATTGGTCTGGATGTCAAACATGTGTTCACCCCCTCTCGTAATCACATTATACGAACATGCGTTCTGAAAATCAAGCACAAATTTCCCGGAACTGTTTCGTTTATTGGGACGAACTTAATAAAATACCCTTCGCCAAAAAACGACGAAGGGTTTGTATGATTCTTTTTATGCAGTGATAAACATGATCGCAGATCCGATCAGCGCGCACACAGAACCGCAGATCAGCATAGCATTGGCGGAGTAGGCTTCCAGAAGGGCACCGCCAAGGAGAGAACCAAAGACACATCCGATGGTGTAGGTCATGGTGAAGTAAGCCTGTCCTTTGATCTTATCCTGATCCTCCATGACGCTGTTTACATAATAAACAGAGGATACGGTGATGAGAGCCCAGCCGAACATCTGGAGGAACTGCACACCATAGAAAACAGGCACATTCGGTGCCAGCCAGGTGGCAAAGATCTTAAGAAAGAAGAAAAGACCGGAGATCTTAAACCATACTTTGCACTCTGCCTTTTTCAGCATCCAGCCAAAGAGGAACATGGTGGGAAGCTCAATGAGGGAGGCAATGGCCTGACCGGTTCCCATGGTGCCCGCATCGCCGCCCTTGGTCTGGACGATCTGCAGAGTGAAATTGTTGATCATAACGTGGCTGAGATAGATCAGCACGCATCCGATCAATAGCACGGAGAACCGTTTATATTTCAGGAAGAAGGCAAAGCCGCTGGTTTTTGGTGCATCTGCTTTGGAAACTGTATCAGCGGAGGCCTTCACCTGCTTCCGGAAAGGATAAACCAGAAGAGAAAGCTCCAGAAGGAACAGCATCAGGATGGACATGTAGAGAACAGAGGAGGACTCCGTCTTAACGGTGATCTGTCCAAGAATAAATGCCACCACCGCGTAGCTCACAGAACCCAGGGATCTGGAGATACCGTAATTCAGCTTTTTGCCCTGGTTGATGGTCTCTGTTCCAAGAGAGTTGATAAGTGGGGTAAGCACCTGATGTACGCCAATCTCCACCCCATAGATGATTCCGGTGAGGAGGAACGCCTTCTGATGCAGCAGCGCCAGAGCTATATAACCACCGATCTGCACACCGCTTATGAGGAGCACGATATTTTTAAGGGAAAGGCTATCCGCCCGGTCCGCATAGCTGGCAACCACCGGCTGCAGGATAGCGGAAAAAGCGCCCGCCACGGCGATGATCATTCCAATCGTGGAATTCTTATACCCGATGGAGAGCAGATAGAAGCTGGCGTAGCTTATGATAGAACAAAAAGCTGCCCAGTAAAAGCACGGGAGCAGGGAATAGCGCGCAGTGTAATCCTGTTCTTTTTGTATTGCATTCATTTTGAATAACCTCCATAAAAAACTGCATTTACTATAAGGGAATTACCAGCAATATGCAAGAAAACTTCGAACAATTTTTGTGCAGAAATTATGCTGAAAATCGGGGAAAAAACATTTACAACCGCTCCCCGATTTAGTAAAATGAGGTTCCTGTTTTTCCTTTTTTCAGGGGGAAACAGGGGCAGTTACTTATCAATACGTTCAGCAGGATGGGACTGGTCAACAATTGCTTATGCACATAAGGAGTATGAAATGAGCAGTGAGAGAGTCAAGGGAAAAGCAGCAGCTTCAGGCGTATCAGGCACAGACAGAGTTTCCGAGGAAAAATACCTCCGTGAAACCATAAAACTGGCACAGAAAAACCTTGAGGATGCAAACGAGAGCGTAAAGAAACTGAGTGAAGACCTGGAAGATCTGAGAGAAGCCTATGAGGCAGATGACAAGGAAGGACGCGTGCTCTGGAACAACGCCAAGGCCCAGTATAAGCACGTGATCAGCAGTCTGGCCCGATATGAGAAAGCCAGAAAGAAGCCTTATTTCGGCCGCATCGATTTCCGGGATGCCAATGGAAAGCAGGAGGAGAGCTACTACATAGGCAGGGTAGGCATAGCCCGCACCGCCACAGAACCCGCCGTCATCGACTGGCGAACCCCGGTGGCCTCGGTCTACTATGAAAATGCCATGGGAAAAGGTACCTACGAAGTCAGTTCAGAGGGAACCTTCGAGATCGATCTTAAGAGAAAGCGAAGCTACGAGATCGAAAACGATAAGCTGAAGGATTTCTACGACCTGGACGTGGTAGCCAACGACGAGCTCCTGACCAAATACCTTTCCAAGAATAAGACAGAGGTGCTGGGAGAGATCATAGCCACCATCCAGAAGGAGCAGAACCGCATCATCCGCCGCTCCCCAAGGTCCAATATGATCGTCCAGGGTGTGGCCGGCTCCGGAAAAACAACCGTAGCCATGCATCGTATCTCCTACATTCTCTACAATTATGAGGACGAATTCCGCCCGGATGATTTCTGCATCATCGGCAGCAATAAGATCCTCTTAAACTACATCACCAGCGTCCTTCCGGAGCTGGATGTATACGGCGTGAGACAGATGACCATGGAGCAGCTGTTCATCCGCCTGCTTTATGAAGACTGGGATGAGCGGAAATATACCGTCCACAGTCTGGATAAAAAAGATGTGAAAAACAGTGTGAAGGGCAGCCGGAGATGGTTTCAGGATCTGGAGAAATTCTGCAGAAGATACGAGATGCAGGATATCCCGCAGGATCCGGTCTATCTGGAAAAAACAGGCGAGCTTCTCCTGGATACCGACCGTATTCTTTCCTATATAAAAGATAATCCAACGGTATCCCTTCAGAGTAAGCGTCTGATGCTGAACGAGATCCTGTTTTCCAAATACGAAAATATCATTCTCTCCAAACACATCTCCTTCACCCAGGAGGAGAAGAAGCGCCTGGAGAGAAAATATAAAACTTACTATGGCAGGGATGCCTGGAAGGGTTCTATTTACGAGATCTACCAGAGCTTCCTCACCAGACAGCGTTCCAGAGGAGACAAGGTGGACATTCCGAATACCTCCTTTGACGTTTACGATCTGGCGGCCCTTGCCTACATTTATAAGAGAATCAAGGAAATCGACCCTATTCGCGAAGCCACCCATGTGGTCATCGACGAGGCTCAGGATTTTGGCATGATGGCCTACTGCAGTCTGCATTACTGCATCAACGGGTGCACCTACACCATCATGGGTGATACCTCTCAGAATATTCATTATGACTACGGTCTGAATGACTGGGATGAGCTGAAAAAACTGGTGCTGACGGGTCTCCACGACAAGTTTTCTCTTCTCAGAAAGAGTTATCGAAATACAGTGGAGATCTCCGAATACGCCACCGAGATCCTGCGCCACGGTGATTTCTCCATCTACCCGGTGGAGCCTATCATCCGCCATGGAAATCCGGTGCGCATCGCAGAGCTTTCCGATGATAAAGAGCTTCTGAAGGAGTCTGTGAAGACCATCAAAGACTGGCAGAAGCAGGGCTACGAGACCATCGCTGTGGTCTGCAGGGATGAGGAGGAAGCCGCTCTGGTCTCCTCTGAACTGAAAAAATATATAGAAGTCAAGGATGTGGATCTGGAGAATCCGGTTTTTGGAAACGGCGTCATGGTGCTTCCGGTAGCCTATACCAAGGGTCTGGAATTTGATACCGTACTGGTCTATGATCCGACTACTGAAAAATATCCGGTGGACAACGGTCATGTAAAGATGCTCTACGTAACCGCCACCCGCGCGCTTCACGAGCTGACGGTGCTCCATAAAGGAGATATCACCCCGCTTCTGGGCGAAAAAGCTCCGGCGGGCAAGCATCTGGAGGAATTTGAGACCGAGGAAGGCCAGGAGGATGAGGAGATCCGCGCCACCTACTCTAAAAAAGAGATCGTGGAGATGGATAAGGATACCAGCCGCAGGGAGATGGCTCTTCGAAACTACATTGGTCCGGAGCGAGTTCTCCCAAGTGCCGAGCAGGTGGTGAAGAAGAATAATCCGTTCTCCGCCGCTAACATGGCAGAATTTGAGCGAACCGGAGGAAAATCGGCTCTGGCTCCAACCGGAAGTGGATCCGTTCCCGCAGGAAGCACCGGAGTCAGCACCACAGCCGGAGTCAGAAGTGATGGCGAAACCGGAGCATCCATTGGGACCGGCATTTCAACTCCGATCCCTGCACATCTGCAGGGTACTCAGCCGAAACGCGCCATTAAGCGTATGGGTCTTGCATCCAGAACAACAGAGGATGGACGTCCGGTAAATATCTCCCGCTACGCTTACGGGGAGAGCCCGGATAACCGTGCCCTGGCAGTGAACGGTCACTCCAGACCAAACACCGCCGTACGCTGGGTGAAGAAAAACAAGACAGGCGTGGAAGTTACCAGCAGTTATGGTGTTATTACATTTACACCAATAAACGATGAGTGTATCCGCGTGACCTTTGTGAAAGGTCAGCTGAACAAGCCAAAGGAGAATTACTGGAAAGCAGCACCGGAAGCCGGTCTTAAGTGGACGGCAAAGGAGTCGCCATCGGTTGTGGAGATCGCCACTAAGAAGATCATCATCCACATTGATAAGAAGGACGGCGCTATCCAGTTCCTGAGTGCGGACAGAAAAATGCTTTTAAGAGAGCGGGCCAATGACCCAAGACTGGTGGACGGCCTGGAGAACTGGAGCTTCTTTGATCTGGATAAGAAAGAGCAGATGAAATCCAGAGGCATTCTGGGAACAGACATCAACGAGGTGAGCATGAAGGCGAAATACATCTCCTTCGGAGCAAAACAGCTTCGTATGCCGCTGCTCCTCTCCAGCAAAGGCTACGCCATAGCCGTGGCCTCCGAGAAAACCGTTATGTACTGCGGCATCCCAATGTACGGCCAGTACATCTACACAGAGGGCGCCGAGCAGATCGACTATTTCTTCCTCTACAACGGAACCATCCTTGGAAACGCAGGACTCTGCGACAGACTATTCAAAAAATAAAAAAAGGGCGGGGACAGTTTTCTGTCCCCGTTGTTTTTTATGCTTATACCTCTCTTTCGAAACTCTCAAAATCATTTTTTAGATAGGACATGAGATCGGAGGAGGAAATGCGGTAAAGGTTGGTATTGGAAGTATTATCCAGATAATAGTAATAACCCGGCTTATCTGTGATAGTTGGATCATAATAACATTTCAGCCGGATCCGCTCATCAACAGGCTGTAAGAACACTGGAATATGGCGGAATTCCAGACCAAGGGCATTGACCTCTGTGATGGTGAGAAGGCGAAGCCTTTTTCCGTTAAGAAGAATTTCTTTTTCCTGGTTCTCAGGGAGCATTCTCTCATCAGGGAGAAGGATCATGGTGACCTCAAATGGTTCCTCAGCTGAATCAATTACTCTGTTGACTCTGGTGTTTTCGGTCAGAAGAAGCACCTTCAGATGATGGTACTTGAGATCCTTAACGGTTGCACGTGGAAGATTGATGAGGGAAATACCTTCCGGTTCCCGGATCTCTAAGAGCGGCTGTTTTTTCTTCTTCAGAAAGGCATCCAGATAATAGCCCCTGGAGTTACTGAAGGATTTGGAGAGGAAGCCCTTGCTGCTGTATTCTTTATCCAGCTCTTTCAGGATATTCTGAAGGAATTTTTTATGAGGCTCCTCCAGAACGGAAGCCAGAGGGTAAGAATAGAAGATCTCAGGCGTGAAGAATTTTTCCGCCTGGTTCTTTAATTCATTAAATTCATAGGTCTCACAGTAGAGATCGTATTTCTCCTGGGTGTTGGCAAGAAATACGGAGGCGCGGTTTTCTGAGATACGTGGAATATATGCAAAATTCTGTTCAGAAGTGATCTGATCCACATAGTCATACAGGAAGTCCCGGTTCAGGAAAGAGGCATACAGGGCACCGTCGTCCGTGAGCCAGGAGTTGCTCATACGGAAATAAGCAGGCATTTTTTTGATAAAGCTGCCGCTGCCGCTTCCTATAAGAACAAAATCCAGAGAATGGTACAGCTGATGCAGGTTGGAGATAGATTCATACATGGAAGAGGTGAATGTGATAAAGGTCACCTTATCTATGAGCTTTGGATTCTGGTCTCCAAACTGCTCAGACAGCATGCGCTCGTAGTTTTTAACACTGGTATTGGAATTGTCCAGAAGATAAATATGGTCAAAGTATGTTTCCAGACGCAGAATGCATGGAAAACTGCTATAGCCGATAGCCAGAGCCTTGCCGCCCCTTGAAATAGAACCGTCCTTCAGGAGCTGTTCGATCCTTCTTGTCTGGAAATTGATATGGTGGCGGGTGGCATAGTGGGTATCCCAGAACAGATATTGCTGGAGATGCTTGGACTGGAGATTTCTTCTGGTCTCAAAAAGAATGTTTTTGTAAACCACAGAGTGATACTTGGTCAGCTGACCAATGATGAGGTCGGCATATCGGTTTGCGAACATTTCCATTTCCGCGTCAGCTGCAGAATAACTGTAGACATAGTCCTTGCTGGACTGCCTGGTGTGAAGATCCCGCATGCGGATACTCTCGGCATAGATGTTGGAATCGATGAAAAGCCGGAGCTCATTGTGCGGAATAGGATAGCTGCCAAAGAGCAGCAGCATTTTTACACCGTAAGCGCGGGCTGCATCCCGGGCCTCTGCGTAGTCCCCGGCGGCATCATGCTCGTTCTGGTTAAAGTTGAAATCCACAAGGACCTTGTAGGAATATTTTCTGCTTGGATCCTTGAATTTGATGAGAAAACAGTGGCTGAGATCCACTCTCCAGTGAATGGTCTTATTCTGCATCTCCTCAAGATAGGTATCCCCCAACTCTTCCACCTGATAAATTGGGGTGCGTTTTTCATTGATCCGGAATTTCTTCAGGATGATCTCACGAAGGAGTGCATTGCCATCACTGGTGTTCAGGAGTAGGTACAGCTTATCCTGAACCAGATGTGCCTGAAAATCGCTGTAGAGGTAGAAGAGGGCATCCGAAACAGAATTGCAGTTAAGGAGAGAGCTTGTTACCTGATTTCCGGCGTTTTTTGTGGCCTCTTTGAGGCCGGAATAGAAGCTTTCCAGCTTCATTTCAGGCAAAAGCTTCGGGATTCCGCGGCAGATTGTTTCAATATTCATCTTCTGAGGCATTCGAATGCCTTTTCTCCAGTCAGAGAGAGACTGTTCTGAGACTTTGAGCTCCTGCGCGATTCTGGCATAGCTGAATCCGGATACATCTCTCAGCAGAGTAAAAATCATATTTGAAACATTCCAGTCACCGGTACCCATATTTTTCCTCCTGAAAGTTGGGGGAGTATTCAATACTCCCAAGGTTTTTCATAAAGTTTCAGTGTGCTACTATTATGCTACAAAAATTATTTTTTGGCAAATCATTTGTCAGGAAAAGAAGGAGGAAACCAATGAACGACCAGTCGAGAATATGCCAAATATGTCATCACCAGAATTTACCGGGAGCAAAGTTCTGTTCCGAGTGCGGCGAGCGCCTGATTTTCAGATGCCGTGTCTGCAGCGAGAAACTGGACCAGCTGGATGCTAAATTCTGCACCAACTGCGGTGTGAAGGAGCCTGTCCTCGATAAGAAGAGAATGGTGAAGAAAAGAAGAAAGATCACTTTCAAGCGCCAGTTCTCCGGTGTTTTTCAGGAAAGATCCCTTCAGGATGAAAGCTGCGAAAGCAGACTTTGCCGCATGGGCCAGAATCCACTGCAGTGCGAATGCTGCACGCAGTGCGCAAGATAAATGAGATAAAAAAAGCCTCTGAGGAACAGGCAAAGCAATTGTCTGTTCCCCGGAGGCTTTATTATATCAGTCTTATTTCACCGGATTTGTCCGTTTTCTGTATTCCTTAGGGGTAAGCCCTTTCAGTTCCTTGAATTTCTTGGTAAAGTAGCTGATATTTTCAAATCCCACTTCAAAGGAGATCTCCAGCACCGGCATATCGGTGGTTTTAAGGAGAATGCATGCCTGATCGATGCGGTAGTTGTTCAGAAACTGCGCAAAGCTTATGAGGAAGGTCTTTGAAAAGAAAGAACTGAAATATTTAGGAGACATATGCATGATCTCCGCCGCCTGTTCCAGTGTAATGTGCTCCTGATAATGATGAGTGATATAATCCATCATCTCCTGAATGCGGATAGCGGAGGTGGAATGTCCCATGGCCACATGGGAGGTGCCCGGTACCAGCAGCTTATTGGCGTCCATGAGAAGGATGATGCGGTACAGATTCAGCTTGATCATGAGCTGATAATTGTCGGGATGCATCTCGTAGATCTGGCGGAGAGAGCGGAGCTCCCTTACCAGTGCCTCGTGGCAGGAAAATGCAGAAGTCACATTGAGAGGAAATCCCAGGTCCTTCTTAAGGGGATCCAGAATGGTGGTCTGCACGTAGTCCGAGATCTTAAAATCCAGCCAGTCCATATCAAAGACCAGAGAAAAGTACCGGCTGCCTTCTTCTTCAATCATAACCTGATGAAGCTGGCTGGGATTTACAAAGAAGATCTCCCCCTCTGTACCTACGCTGGCGGAACCGTCAATGGTGATGATGACCTCCCCGGCTTCTACATAAATGATTTCTGTCTCCTTATGCCAGTGATAGGAGACTACGCAGGGAGCGTCATAGGTATTGGCATAATAATATGCAAAAGGGAACTGCTTTGTTCCGTGATTTTTCTTTTCTTCCAGGTCAATATTGTTCTGTATGGATGACATAAAAAAATCCTTTTCTTTTTAACACAAAATCCACAGGTTTTCGATAGGAATACTCTGATTATACATGATTTTTTGTTCTATTTCAAGAAATACGTATCAGTTGTTTTTTTCAGCTATTTCTTTTATAATTATGCCAGTTCAGAAAGCAAAATACCTGTGGAGGATAACACAAATGCCAGTTATGATCGATCGCGAAAAGAATCTCATCACGATTCAGACGCCTAATACCACTTACCAGATGCTTGCCGGAAGATACGGCCATCTTCTGCATCTTTATTATGGAAAGAAAACAAAGGCAGATATGTCCTATCTGCTGACTTTTTATGACAGAGGCTTTGCCGGAAATCCATATGAGGCGGGTACGGACAGAACCTATTCCCTGGATGCCCTTCCTCTGGAGTACCCATGCTA
>JAGHUU010000002.1 GCA_018064695.1 Candidatus Blautia equi
GTGTATTGTGCCAGAAACCTCCGCGGCGACTGCGGCGTTCAGGCTCTTCTCTTTATCACACTCTGCCGAATCTGCGGCATCCCCGCAAAGTGGCAGTCCGGCCTGTATGCAGCGCCATACTATGTATTGGAGTGCTTCCGTGGATTCCGGGAAATTTATGTTTACTTTGTCGGGCTCTGCCACATGGACGCCCACGGAGAAGCCTGCGTAGCGGAACATAGGGTAGTCGTTGACGCCGTCGCCTACTGCTATTACCTCATCAGGGGTGAGGCCAAGGATCTGGCCAAGGTATTTCAGGCCGTCGTATTTGGTGATTCCATCGGGCGTGATATCGAAGGAGTCGCAGTGGCGGTAGATGGTTACGTCTTTTATGTGGGCGCGGTTTTCCCGGATGCAGGTTTTGATGATCTCGAATTCTTCCTCTGAGCGCGGGAATGGGGTCAGGCCCACTTCGTTAGCCTGAAACCAGATGCCCGGGAGGAGGTCCCGGATTTTTTCTTTCAGGAAACGGATGGTCTGGTCGGCGGCTTTTGAATGGGGGAGGTAGTAGTATTCTGTTGGAGGCAGGTCTACCCCCACCTGGATGGCGGCACCGTTTTCGCCTATCATGATGGGGTGGGAAAGTTCCATCTGGCGGAGCATGCCGCAGAGGTAGGATACGGGCTTGCCGGAGCAGATGGCGATTTGAACTCCTTGCTTCTCGATGGAACGAAGCAGTTCCAGGTCCTCAGGAAGGAGGCCTTTGCCTAATTTGGCTAATGTATTATCCAGATCAAAAACTATTAGTTTTATCATAGCTAATCCTCTCTTTCTGCAATATCATAACATTTCGATTCTTTTATGACAAGAAAAGAACCGCAAAGGGAGCGGTTGCGCCGCTCCCTCTGCACACCCTTCACGCTTTTTCAGCCCGCCTGTTTAGGTTGATTAAAACGGAGCAGTTGCGCTTCGCGCATGCCAGGCGGGCGGCAATATATTATCTGCCTCTCTTGAGGAAGCTATTTCTTGCACTTTATGTATGGAAGGCGGCTGCGCTTGCGCAGCTCCGGGAGGGCGGGTGGATGGGGAAATAAAAAATCCATAACATTGTGGGTTTTTCAATTCCACCTGTTATGGATTTAAAATTAGTTTTATTTTTTCGTCGCTAAATAAGCTGCTCTTCCTTTTTCGTAGAGGTTGGTTCCTTCGGAATCGATGATTACTACCAGCGGCATGTCCTCAACGTAGAGTTTTCTAAGCGCCTCGGCTCCGAGATCTTCGTAGGCGATGAGTTCGGCCTTTTTAATGCACTTCGCCAGAAGTGCACCTGCACCTCCGATGGCGCCGAAATATACACCGCTGTATTTTTTCATAGCTTCCACAACTTCCGGAAGTCTGGCTCCTTTTCCAATCATTCCGCGTGCGCCCACGCTCATCATGGTCGGTGCGTATGCATCCATACGTCCGCTGGTGGTTGGGCCGGCGCTTCCTATTACCTGTCCCGGTTTTGCCGGTGTAGGTCCTACATAATAAATAGTAGCATCGGTAGGATCAAACGGCAGCTGCTCGCCGCGGGCAAGAGCCTCGCACATTCTCTTATGCCCCGCATCGCGGGAAGTATAAATCGTTCCGGTCACCAGCACGCTCTCTCCTGCATGGAGAGTCTTAGCCAGTTCCTCTGTAAGTGGTAAAGTGATCTTTCTTGCCATCTTAAATCACCTCCGTCTTATGTCTGGTAACATGGCAGTTGATATTCACCGCACATGGCATACCAGCGATATGAGTAGGCAGAGTCTCAATATTCAAACCAATAGCTGTTGTCTTACCGCCAAATCCCTGCGGTCCGATACCCAGCTCATTGATCTTCTCCAGCATCTCTTTTTCCAGATCAGCATAGAACGGATCCGGGTTCTCGGAATCGATTGGTCTCATAAGCGCCTTCTTGGCAAGAAGCGCACACTTATCAAAAGTACCTCCGATACCAACACCCACAACCATAGGCGGGCATGGATTAGGACCTGCTGTCTCCACAACCTCAAGAATAAAATCCTTGATGCCCTGAAGCCCTGCGGATGGCTTGAACATGCGGATCATACTCATGTTCTCACTTCCGAATCCCTTAGGTCCCACAGTCACTTTGATCTGATCTCCCTCTACGATCTCTGTATAGATCATAGCCGGTGTATTATCTCCTGTATTTCCACGGCGAACAGGATCCTTCACAACAGACTTGCGAAGATAACCCTTATCATAGCCGCGGCGCACGCCCTCATTTACCGCATCGGTAAGAAGCCCGTCCACGATATGCACGTCCTGACCAATCTCAAGGAACACACATGCCATACCGGTGTCCTGACAGATCGGCACATTCTGCTGATCGGCGATCTCAAAATTCTCAATAATATTATCCAGTACGTCCCGGGCAATGTCCCAGTCCTCACAGGCACGGCAATTTCTGATGGCGCATTTTACGTCCTCCGGCAAATGCTCGTTGGCACTAATGCAAAGGCGCTCCACCACTTCCGTGATCTGGCTTGCTTTAATCTCACGCATAGTAATCACTCCTGTTTTCAGCTATATCAAAGTCCCGTAAAGTGGACACTTAAAAATCACGTATATCTTACTTACTCTCCTTCTTTGTAAGAAGAAAGATAGTTGCCAGAATGCAGGCAAAACCAATAATGTCAATGATCTCAAACTTGGTGTGCAGCCACAGCACAGAAATCACGGTGGAAGACACCGGTTCCACGCTGGATAGCAGGCTGGCTTTCACCGCTCCAACATCGGCCACACCCTGGAGATAAATCGTATAGGCAACCGCAGTTCCAAGGATCACCACGCCGCCGACCGCCAGCCATCCCTTCAGATCCAGATTCAC